>JBKPBU010000405.1:0-1632 GCA_046727015.1 Candidatus Methylomirabilota bacterium
CAGTAGTCCTTCCTGAGACGGTGATAGGCACACGGGGAGAGCGGTACGCGGTCAGTCCCGTTCAGCATCGCCGCTACGTCGAAGCCTTCGAGCGTTGCGGCATTCCCTTCGCGGATGGCCCACTCGCGACCGCCATGGAGATCGTTGCATCCCCCGATGCCAAGGCGGCTCTGCGGGAGGCTACCGGCGCGGTCGCCGTGGACATGGAATCATCGGTCATTCTGCGGGCTGCCTCACAGGCGGCCTGTCCCGCGCTGGTGCTTCGCGGCGTGTCCGACGACGCGAGGGACAGCCTGCCCGCTGAGCTCCTGGGCCTCGTCACGCCTGACGGGCGGATGCTCAAGGGCCGCGCGGCGATGATCATCCTCAGGCATCCGGCAGTCCTCCCGAGGGCGCTCATGCTCCAGCGCGCCACCCAACTGGCCCTCGCGGCCGTGGCGGAAGCATTCCAGAGCACGACCAGGTTCGTGCTTGCCGCTGAGGACGATCTCCGCTGATGGACGCGCTCGTCACGGGCGGCACCGGGTTCGTCGGCGCCAACCTCGTTCGGGAGCTGCTGGCCGACGGCCGGAGCGTGCGCGTCCTGGCTCGCAAGGGGAGCGACCGCAGGGCGCTCGAGGGCTGCGCGGTCGAGATTGTCGAGGGCGATCTCCTCGACCCGGATTCGCTCCGTGCGGCGGTCAAGGGCGCGCGCCTGGTCTACCACGTCGCCGCTGACTACCGGCTCTGGGCACGCGATCCGCGGGAGCTCTACCGGGCCAACGTGGACGGCACGCGGCACGTCCTGACGGCCGCCGCCGAGGCGGGCGCCGAGCGCATCGTCTATACCTCGACGGTCGGCGCGCTGGGCATTCCCAAGGACGGAACGCCGGGAGACGAGACGAGCCCCGTGGGGCTCGAGGACATGGTGGGACCGTACAAAGCTTCGAAGTTCCTCGCCGAGCGGGTCGCCGACGAGCTCGTGGCGCGCGGGGCCGCGATCGTGATCGTGAACCCCTCGACGCCGATCGGGCCGTGGGACGTCAAGCCCACGCCGACGGGGCAAATGGTCGTGGACTTTCTCAAGGGCAAGATGGTGGGCTCGGTCGACACGGGCCTGAACGTGGTCCACGTCTCCGACGTCGCGCGCGGCCACATCCTGGCCGCCGAGCGCGGGAGGATCGGCCAGAAGTACGTGCTCGGCCATCGCAACATGTCCCTCATCGAGATCTTCCGGGCGCTGGCCGCGATCACGGGTGTCCGCGCGCCCCGGTTCCAGGTGCCGTACGGCGTGGCGTGGCTCGCCGCCCTCTGCATGGAGGGCGCGGCCCGGGTGACGGGCGGGACACCCCAGGTGCCGTTGACAGCCGTGCGCATGTCGCGAAAGCGCATGTACTTCAGCGCCGAGAAGGCCGTCCGCGAGCTCGGCCTGCCGCAGACTCCGGTCGAGGGCGCTCTCCGGGACGCAGTAGCCTGGTTCGTCGAGCGCGGCTACGCGCCCAAGCCAGCGCGGGTCGCGTGATGCGTCGCCCAGAGGGACATCCGCCAGGGCGCGCCCATCGAGGGCGCGCAGGCGCAAAACTGGGTGAGTGCGGGGGCCATTTCGAGGCCCCCGCGGGTCGCGTGATGCGTCGCCCAGAGGGACATCCGCCA
>JBKPBU010000406.1:0-2085 GCA_046727015.1 Candidatus Methylomirabilota bacterium
ACTATCCGGTGTGAAATCTGGACTATCGAGTTTTTACCACGCGAGCAGGGGGGGCGTCAAGTAGACTCCGGAGTCATGAACGCGAGGCGGCAGGCGGTGAGGGACCAGATCCTCCGCACGGCGGCCGACCTCTTCCGGGAGCGCGGCTACCGGGCCTCGACGCTCGACGACATCGCGAGACGGCTCGGGATGTCCAAGACCTCGCTGTACGGCTACTTCCGGGCCAAGGAGGAGATGCTGGCCGCGATCTCCCGGGAAACCATCGAGAGCTTCACGCGCGAGCTCTCGCTCGTGCTCCGCTCGAGCCTGCCGCCCGAGGACAAGCTCCGGCGGGTCGTCCGCCAGCACGTGCGCTTCGTCATCGCCAACCGCTCCTTTCTGACCGTCTTCTTCAGCGAGGAGGCCAATCTCCCGGCTCGCTTCGCCCGCCAGCTGGCCGCCCGGAAGAACCGCTACGACAAGGGCGTCGAGGCCATCGTGGTCGAAGGCATCCGTCGCGGGGCGTTTCGGGAGGTGCCGCCGCGGCTCGCCGTCTTCGGTCTCCTCGGCATGCTCAACTGGCTCTACAAGTGGTACAACCCGTCCGGCCGGTGGGGAGCCGAGGAGATATCGGCCGCCTTCCTCACCCTGATCGAGGGCGGACTGCTCACGACGCCGCGGCGTGGCCCACGACTGTCCGCGCGGTTGCGAAGGCTCCGGCGGGAGCTCCAGTCGGTGGAGCGGGCGCTCGATGGCTGATGCCCTGGGCGCCCACATGTCCATCGCCGGGGGCCTCTTCCGCGCGCTCGAGCGGGGGCGCGAGGTCGGCTGCTCGGTGGTCCAGATCTTCCTCAAGAACCAGCTCCAGTGGGCCGCCAGGCCGTACACGCAGGAAGACATCCGGCAGTTCGCGGCCGCGCGGAAGGCGACGGGCATCCGGACCGTGTTCGCGCATTCCTCCTACCTCATCAACCTGGCGGCGCCGGAGCCGGCGGAGTGGACGCGCGCCGTCAACGCGTTTCACGACGAGCTCGAGCGCGCGGAGGCGCTCGCGCTTCCCTTCGTGATCATCCATCCCGGCTCCCACAAGGGGCTGGGACTCGAGGCGGGCATCCGGCGCGTCGTCGGCGCGCTCGACGAGGTGACGTCGAGGACACGCGGCTATCGCGTGCGCGTCCTGCTCGAGAACACCGCGGGGGGCGGCGCGACCATCGGGCGAAGCTTCGAGGAGCTGGCCGCGCTCCTGCACGGCGCCCGTGCGCCCGAGCGCCTGGGCGTCTGCCTCGACACCTGCCACCTCTTCGCGGCCGGCTACGACCTCCGCACGCGCGAGGGCTACGAGGACGTCATGCAATCGTGCGCGAGAATCGTCGGCCTTCGTCACGTGCGGGCCTTCCACCTCAACGACGCGAGGGCACCGCTGGGGTCGGGCCTCGACCGTCACGAGAAGATCGGCAGGGGGCGGCTCGGCCGGGAGGCGTTCCGCTGGCTGATGAGGGACCGCCGCTTCGCCCGCGTGCCCATGGCTCTCGAGACGCCCAAGGATCCGGAGCCCAAGGCGGACCGGGCCGCGCTCGCCCTGCTGCGGAAGCTCCGGGCTAGCGCGAGCGCGTGACGCCGGCGCGGGCGCAGGCGACCCGCACCGGGCACTCCGAGCACTTGGGCGAGACGGGCTGGCAGATGTTCTGTCCGAAGGACACGAGGAGGTCGTTGTAGCCTATCCAGTACCGTCTCGGCAGGCGGGCCCGCAGCGCGGTCTCGGTTTCTGCGGGGTTCCGGGTCTTGACGTATCCGAGGCGGTTCGAGATGCGGTGGACGTGGACGTCCACGCAGATGCCCGGCTTGTTGAAGCCCTGGGTGACCACGAGGTTCGCCGTCTTCCTCCCCACGCCCTTGAGGGTGAGCAGCGCGTCGATCTCGTCCGGCACCCGGCCCTCGAAGCGCGACAGGAGATCGCGGCAGACGCCGAGGATGACCCGCGCCTTGGTCCGGTAGAAGCCGACGGGAAAGATGGCGCGCTCGATCTGCTTCGGCGTCAGCCGAAGCATGGCCTCGGGCGTGTCGGCGAGGGCGAAGAGGCGCGCGGCCGCCGGGCCCGTCGTCTCG
>JBKPBU010000407.1:0-3484 GCA_046727015.1 Candidatus Methylomirabilota bacterium
GGCGGAGATCCTGCGGGGAGGCGCCGGCCTCTACGCCTTCACCGACGCCCACTTTGCCAAGGCGGACGCCGCCGCGGCCAGGCAGGCGCCGGCCCGGGTACCCGTCGCCGTCTGACACGGCGGCGGGTGGTGATGGAAGTCTTCGACGGTATCCGTACGCTGCTCGCCGTTCGCCGCTACCAGGATCGGGCCGTGCCCGATACGATCGTTCGCAAGATCGTCGAGGCGGGGCGCCTGACGGGGAGCGCGATGAATCTCCAGCCCTGGCACTTCATCGTCATCCAGGATCGCGAAATGCTGCGCCGGCTGGGTGCCCTCGCACGCTCGGGGCCGTATACTGCCGAGGCGCCGCTTGCCATCGTGGTCGCGGTCGAGAAGACCGGCTACGCCGTATCGGACGCGAGCCGGGCGATTCAGTCGATGCTGCTGGCCGCGTGGTCGGAAGGAGTCGGCTCGAACTGGGTCGGTTTCGGCGGCCTGGAAAAGGTCAACGCGCTGCTGGGAATTCCGCCCAGGCTCGATGTGCTTGCCATCTTGCCCTTCGGCTTTCCCGCCGACAAGATCGGGCGAGGCAAGAAGGCCCGGAAGCCGCTCGGAGCCGTTGCCCACCGTGAGCGCTACGGTCAGCCCTTCGTCTAGTGCCCGCCTGCTGCCGGCCTCACCCACCCGCCGTGTACCGGGTGATGCGAGCAGATGAACTCGAGGAACGCAGGGCGGCCCTTGGCGTTCTCGTCGAAGGCACGGCGGAGCGCGGGAATCACCTCTGACGGCTCGGTCACGTCCTCTCCGTAGAAGCCCACGGCCTTCGCCATGGTCGCCATGCATGCCGAGGCGTGATTGGACACCTGCCAGGTGTACGGATCGTGGCCGGCGCCCCAGAAGCCCGGGCCGTAGCCGGAGTAGCCGCCGTTGTTGATGTGAATGGTCGTGATGCCGATCTTGTAGCGCGCCACCGCCTCGAAATTGCCCATCATGTAGCAGACGCCGGCGTCCCCGGTGACGTGGACACACTGCCGGTCGGGATACGCCAGCTTGGCGGCGATTGCCCCGGCGAGGCTGAAGCCCAGGGTGGAGACATTGCCCCATCCCAGATAGCCCCGCGGGATGTGCGTCTCGTAGACCGTGCTGGTCTGATCGCGCGTATTGCCGGAATCGGCGGTCACGAATGACTTCTTCGGGTCGAGCACCTTCATCAAATCGCCGAAGACGCGGTAGGGGTTGATCGGTGTCTCGCTCGACTCCATCCACGGGCGGAACTTGGCGAGGAAGGCCTCCTTTCCCGCGCGGATCTCTTCGACGAGACCGGCCTTCTTCGGGATGCCGCCGGCACGGGCCGACAACTCATCGATCAGGGCCTGCAGCGTGAGCTTGGCGTCGCCGATCACCGCGTGGCGCGTCTCGTAGCTGCGATTGATGTCGAGCGTGTCGACCGTGCACTGGACGATGGTCTTCGTGTCGGCGCCGGGAACCGCGTGGCTGAAGCGGTTGGGGAAGAGACTCGAGCCGACCGAGAAGAGCACATCCGACTTGTTGAGGAAGTGCTCGGCCAGCGAGCCTCTCACGCCCACCGACAGCGGGTGATTCTCCGGGAAGGCGCCCTTGGCTTTGAGCGTCGTCAGCACGGGCAGCTGCGCCAGCTCGGCGAAGCGCAGAAGCTCGCTCGTGGCGTCGGCGTAGAGCACGCCCTCGCCCACGTGCAGGAGCGGGTCCTTGGCGGTCAGCAGCACCCGGAGCGCCGCCTTGACATCGTCGGGATCTGGGCCGGATCTCCAGCCCTTCACCGGCGTGTAGGGGTGCTCGTCCTCGTCGTATTCGCCGAGATCGCGCGGAATGATCAGCAGCACGGGACCGGGCCGGCCGGACCTGAGCTGGGTGAAGGCGCGGCGCACATAGTCCGGCACCAGATCGGCGCGGTCGACCTTGCCCGTCCACTTGGTCACGGACCTGAACGCCTCGGCCATGTCGTAGTGCGTGTGCCGGCTCGCGCCCTGTCCCACGCCCTCGGCGATGACGAGGAGCGGAGAGGAATCCTCCCACGCCTGAGCGATGGCGCCATACGCCATCTGGATGCCCGCGGCGTTCAGATTGGCCATGACGGTGCACACGCCGATCTGCTTCCCGCTGGTGACACGAGAGAAGCCGTCGGCGACCGCCACCGCGAAGCGCTCCTCGCCCATCATGAGGATGGGCACGCCTTCCTCGCCCAGGGCATTGTTCACGTGGTTGGTCGGGTAACAGCTGACCCAGGGAATGCCCTCGGACTTGAGGATTCGCGCGAAGCCATTCGCCGCCTTGATTTTCATGATTGGGTCCTCCCGGCGCCCTTGGTACCGCGACAAGGAGGCTCTGTCAAGACGCGGGCGTCTTGTAGAATAGCCCGCATGTCACCCAACACGGAAGACCGGAAGAAGCTCGAGATCGTCGCCGAAGTCCCGGACAAGGCCATGGTGATCTTTGCCCACCCGGACGACGCGGAGATCGGGTCGGGCGGCGTCATCGCGAAGTGGGTGGCCGCGGGCTGCGAGGTCACGTACGTGCTGTGCACCAACGGCGACTCCGGCACGGCCGATCGGTCGCTGTCTTCCGCCGACCTCGCGGAGCGGCGGGCGGTCGAGCAGCGCGCGGCCGCGGACTTCATGGGCGTCAAGCACGTGGTCATGCTCGGCTATCCCGACGGCGAGCTCGAGGACACGCGCGCCTTTCTGGGCGACGTCGTGCGCGCGCTCCGCCGGTACCGGCCCCACACGGTGTTCGTGCACGACCCGTACCGGACGAAGGGCTTTCAGCATCGCGACCATCGCAAGGCGGGGATGGTGACCACGGACGCCGTCTATCCCTTCGCGCGCGACCATCTCCACTTCCCCGAGCAGATCACCCGGGAAGGCCTCGAGCCGCACAAGGTCCGGGAGCTGTGGTACTGGGGCATGGACGAGCCGGGGATCATCGTCGACGTCACCGGCTCGATCGACCGGCAGATCGCCGCCCTCGTGCGCCACGAGAGCCAGATGCCCGGCTTCAACGTGCCGCCGGGCGAGACCATCGGCCAGCGGGTGAAGCGGAACGCCGCCGACCATGCCACGGGCTACGACTTCGAGTACGGAGCGGTATTCCGGCGCCTGATCGCGAGGCGCTGACTCACTTCCGCTCGTCGCGATGGGCCGGCAACGAGGTGGCCGCGTACGTCCCCGCCATGCCGCGCGTGTCGGGCTGATACGGGATGAGCGCTCCCGGATTGTCCGGGGAGACCGGGATGGGCTCGCCGTCGCGTCGCCCGAGCGCCCGCTCGACCATCTCGAAGAGCGGGGCCTTGTCGTACTGCGTATAGAAGCCGGCGGTGAGCCGAATCGGATCGCCGGAGTAGAAGCGCACGTATTGGGCCATCCGCTGGGCAAACGACTCGCCCGTCGCGTCCCACGCCAGCTTGAAGAGCGCGATGCGATCCTCGGCCGCGACGCCCGCGCGCCCGCGCACGTAGCGGTCGATG
>JBKPBU010000408.1:0-1108 GCA_046727015.1 Candidatus Methylomirabilota bacterium
GCGCTGACCGACCCGCACATCCTCTCGGGCATCGGCAACGCCTACTCGGACGAGATCCTGCATCGCGCGCGGCTCTCGCCCGTGAGGCAGACGCGGGCGCTCAGCGACGGCGAGCACGCGCGGCTCTACGAGGCGACGCGCGCCACGCTCTACGACTGGATCGTGCGCCTGCGGCAGGCCGCGGGCGGCGAGTTCCCCGAGGGCGTGACGGCCTTCAGGCCGGAGATGGCCGTCCACGGCCGCTACGGCAAGCCCTGCCCCGACTGCGGCGCGCCCGTCCAGCGCATCCGGCACGCGGACAACGAGACCAACTACTGCGCCAAGTGCCAGACGGGGGGCAAGCTGCTCGCAGATCGCGCGCTGTCGCGCCTCTTGAGAGCCGACTGGCCGCGCACGCTCGAAGAGATGGAGGAGCGCCGCGGCCTTGCGCCCAAGAACAAGTCCACATTTTCACCTTGAAGGCTGAACGTCCTGGGCCATAATCGCGCAGGCGGGGGCGCTCACGCCCAAGAGGTGGCGAGATGACCGTCGTTGAACGGTAAGATGGGCGGGCCCACACGGAGGGGGCATTCATGATCACAGCACTCGAGTTCATCCAGGGCGGACTCAAGCAGCTCCACGGTAATCTCGACAAGCAGCTCGATGGTCTCACGCCAGAGCAGCTCCACGCCGTGCCTGCGGGCAACCCGAAGGCCAACACCATCGCGTGGGGGCTCTGGCACTACGCGCGGACCGAGGACAACGTCGTCCAGTACATCCTCCAGAACAAGAAGACGCCGATCTGGGTCGAGGGCGGCTACGCGGCGAAGACGGGCCTGCCCGAGACGGCGCAGGGCACGGGCATGCCGACGGCCGAGGCGCAGGCGCTCCGCATCAAGGACATCCCGGCGTTCAAGGAGTACATGGGCAAGGTGTGGGCTTCGACCGACGCGCTCATCGCCAAGAACGACCCTGCGTTGCTCGACCGCATGGTGTCGATCAGGCCGCTCGGCGAGATGCACGCGATGCGCGCCTTGGGCGCCGTCTGCCTCACCCATGGGGCGCAGCACTTCGGCGAGATCGAGCTCGCGCGGACCCTCGTGGGCGCGGGCGCCGTCAACACCGTCTA
>JBKPBU010000409.1:0-7257 GCA_046727015.1 Candidatus Methylomirabilota bacterium
TCGGGCAGCGGCCACGGCGCCGACTTCACCATCACGGATCCCAAGCTCGCCTACCTCGAGCCGGCCAAGCAGCTGGCCCTCATGGCTGTGGACATGCTCTGGGACGACGCCAGGGCGGCCAAGGAGATCATCGCGGGCTTCAAGCCGCGCATGACGAAGGAGGCCTATCTATCCTTCCAGCGCGGCATAGCCAGGACCGAGCACTTCGACGGCGGGAAGTGATGATTCCTGGCGCGGCTCCGGGTACGTCATCAAGCAGGTAGATGCCGACATGTACGGCAAGGGGGATACCGCGTTCCCGCAGCGCCTCGTGTGCCTGTCCTCCGAGCATGTCGAGATCTGCTATGCGCTGGGGGCGGGGGAGCGCGTGGTCGGCGTGCCGGGCACGGCGCACCGGCCTCCCGAGGCCCGCGACAAGCCGAAGGTCGGCGGCTTCACGAGCTTCCGCCTCGACAAGATACTGGAGCTCGAGCCGGATCTGGTGCTGTCCTTCTCCGATCTCCAGGCGGATATCAGCGCGGAGCTGATACGCGCGGGGCTGCCCGTCTTCTGCTCCAACCCGCGCTCGGTGGACGAGATCCTCGCGACCATCATCATGGTCGGCGGGCTTCTCGGGCTCGAGAAGCCCGCCCGCGACCTCGTCCAGGACATGCGGGATGAGATCCGGCAGGTGAGGGAGTTCTCGGCCGTCTGGGTCGACAGGCCGCGTGTCTACTTCGAGGAGTGGCATGACCCCCTCATATCGGGTATCCGGTGGGTGTCCGAAGTCATCGAGATCGCCGGCGGGCGCGACATCTTTTCCGAGTTGAGGGACAAGGCCTCGGCCAGGGAGAGAGTGGTGGAATCCGGCGAGGTCGTGAGAAGGGACCCGCAGATCATCCTCGCCTCCTGGTGCGGCAAGCCCGTGGACGTGGAGGCCATCGGGAAACGGCCCGGCTGGGAGGCGGTGAGCGCCGTCAAAACAGGGCGTATCCATGAGGTGGACGGGGCTGATATCCTGTCTCCAGGGCCATCTGTGCTGGCAGGGCTCAGACATATCCACGAGATTATCCAGCAGGGGCTGGGGCGCTAGGACCAGCGCTTCAACCGGTCTCTTCGCCGAAGTTGTCTAAGCACTCGAAAAGGTGAGAGGGGATTGCTTTCTTGCAAGGATGCGAAGGCGAAGACGTCCGCGTCACTAAAATTGCGGCGCCCGGAAGGCCCGATGCTAGGATGGCAATCCTTCGCCCAACTCTAGAAAACGTCGTACGGAGACACAGATGCTTGCGCGGCCCGAGAGCTTTTTCGAAGACCGATTTGGCCTGACCTCGTCCGTCATGGAGCGGCTGCTGGGTTCCCAGCTGGCGGGCCGCGTCGACCACGCCGATCTCTTCCTCGAGTACCGAGTGAGCGAGGAGCTGACCCTCGAAGAGGGAGCCGTCAAGAAGGCGTCCCGCCATGTGAGCCAGGGCGCCGGTATCCGCGCCCAGTCGGGCGAGCGCACCGGCTATGCCCACACCGACGATCTCGCCCTCCCCAACCTCGAGGAAGCCGCCAGGCAGGCACGGGCCATCGCGGACCAGGCCTCGACGTCCACCGCCGTCGCCGTCGGAACCGGCCGCCCCCACGACCTCTACACGCTGGCCGAGCCGCCCGTCACGGCCGCGCTGGACCGGAAGGTGGCGCTGCTCCTTCAGATGGACGCGGCGGCCCGCGCTCTCGATCCGCGTGTGAAGCAGGTCATCGCGAGCCTCGGCAGCGAGGACGTGATCGTCCTCATTGCGACGCCCTCGGGTTTCGCGGTGGGCGATGTCCGCCCGCTGACCCGGCTGAACGTGACCGTGATCGTCGAGGAGAACGGCAAGCGTGAGATCGGGTCCTACGGGGGAGGCGGGCGCGTACCTTTCGACTTCTTCCTTGAAGGGGATCGCTGGCGGCGCTTCACGTCGGAGGCCGTCAGACAGGCCACGATCAAGCTTCACGCGATCGACGCGCCGGCGGGGGAGATGACCGTGGTACTCGGGCCCGGCTGGCCGGGGATCCTGCTCCACGAGGCGGTGGGGCATGGGCTCGAGGGAGACTTCAACCGCAAGGAGACGTCGGCCTTCTCGGGCCGGATCGGCCAGAAGGTCGCCTCCGAGCTCGTCACGGTGGTCGACGACGGCACCATCGCCAACCGGCGCGGCTCGCTCAACGTCGACGACGAAGGCATCCCGACGCGGAGGAATGTCCTCATCGAAAACGGCGTGCTCGTCGGCTACATGCAGGACCGGCTGAACGCGCGCCTCATGGGTGCGGCGCCGACCGGCAACGGCCGGCGCGAGTCGTACGCGCACCCGCCCATGCCTCGCATGACCAACACCTTCATGCTGGCGGGGCACGACGAGCCCGCGGACATCATCAGATCGGTCCCCAGAGGACTCTACGCCGTCAACTTCGGCGGGGGGCAGGTGGATATCACCAACGGCAAGTTCGTCTTCTCCACCAGCGAGGCGTATCTGATCGAGAACGGTGAGGTCACGCGGCCGGTCAAGGGAGCGACCCTCATCGGCAACGGACCCGACGCGCTCACGCGGGTGAGCCGGGTCGGTCACGATCTCAAGATGGACGAAGGCGTCGGCACCTGCGGCAAGGACGGTCAGTCCGTGCCGGTAGGCGTGGGGCTGCCGACGATCAGGATCGACGGCATCACGGTGGGCGGGACGCAGGTCTAGGAATGCTCGATCTCCTCGAAGACCTGTTGAAGCGGGCGCACGAGCGGGGAGCGACCGCGGCCGATGCCTTTCTCGTCGAGGACCGGGCGTTCTCGGCCCAGGTCAGGCTCGGACGCGTGGACACGGTCAAGCACGCGCGCGAGCAGCACCTCTCGCTGCGCGTCTTCTCCGGCAAGTCGGCCGCCGCCGCCTCGACGTCGGACTTCTCGCGAACCTCCGTCGAGCGCCTGGTGGACGAGGCGGTGTCGCTGGCCCGGATCACCGCGCCCGACGACTTGAGCGGACTGCCGGAGGCCGCTGCGCTCGCCCGGGAGGTACCGGCCCTCGACCTCGACGACCCTACCGGACACGACCTCGCGCCGGAGGACAAGATCGAGCTGGCGCGGCGCTGCGAGGCCGCGGCGCTCGGGGCCGATCCGCGTATCACCAACTCCGAGGGCGGTGACTTCGGCGACCGCCGCGCCCGCTACGCCTACGCGACGTCCCACGGCTTTGCCGGCGAGTACGCGACGTCGTCCTTCAGCCTGTCCGCCTCGCCCGTCGCATCCGAGAACGGCCACATGCAACGCGACGGCTGGTATCACGTCACACGCAAGCGCGCCAGCCTCGACACGCCCGAGGAGATCGGCCTCACCGCCGCCCGGCGCGCCCTCCGGCGCCTGGGCGCCCGGCAGGTCAAGACCTGCGAGGTACCGGTGATCTTCGACCCGGACATGGCGGCGAGCCTCGTACGGCACGTCGCCGGTGCCGCCGCGGGCCCGTCGCTCTACCGCGGCGCCTCGTTCCTCGTCGGCAAGCTCGGCCAACAGATCGCCGCGACCGGCGTCACCATCGTCGACGACGGGACCATGCCGGGCGGCCTCGGCTCGCGGCCCTTCGACGGCGAGGGGCTGCCCGTGCTGCGCACGGTGATCGTCGACAAGGGCATTCTCGCTTCCTATCTCCTGGACAGCTACAGCGGCCGCAAGCTCGGCATGGCCTCGACGCACCACGCCGCGCGGGACGGCAGTGGCGTCACCGTCGGCACGACCAATCTCTATCTGGCCAAGGGCGCGGTCGACCCGAAGGCGCTGATCGGGAGCGTCAAGCAGGGGCTCTACGTCACGGAGCTCATCGGCTTCGGGGTCAACGGCGTCACGGGCGACTACTCGCGCGGCGCGGTCGGCCTGTGGATCGACAACGGCGAGCTGTCCTACCCGGTCGAGGAGATCACGATCGCGGGTAACCTGCTCGAGATGTTCCAGGCGATCGAAGGGGTGGGCAACGACCTCGTGTTCCGCGACCGCACGAGCGCACCCACCCTGCTGATCGGGCGCATGACGGTGGCGGGAGGATAGCGTGATCATCGACAGTCACTGCCATCTGCACGACCCCGCCTTCGAGGACCTGCGCGGCGTCCTTGCCCGCGCGGGAGAGCACGACGTCTGGGGTGTCGTCGCCGTCGGGTGCGACGAGGAATCGAACACGCGCACCCTCGAAGCCGCCACCAGCAATGGTAGAACCATCTGGCCCGCGCTGGGCTTCCATCCGGACTGGATGCAGCTGACCGACCCGGACCTCGAGCGCGTGGAGGCGCAGGTGGCTCAGCATCACGCGCGCCTGGTCGCTCTCGGCGAGATCGGGCTGCCCTGGTATTGCCTGGAGGGCGCGACGGACGCCGCCGGACTCATGACGCGCGGGCGCGGGCGCTTCAAGCGTCTCCTCGGGCTCGCGGCGCGCTACGACCTGCCGGTCGTGCTTCACGCCCCCCACGGCGCCGCCGTGAGCGCGCTCGAAGCGCTCAAGGCGCACGGCATCGAGCGCGCCGTCTTCCACTGGCACAAGGCGCCGGCGGAGGTGACCCGTGCCATCGTCGATGCCGGGTTTCTCGTGTCCGTGACGCCCGAGGTGGTGTATCGCGGGCGGGATCGCGAGCTGGTCGAGGCCGTGGGGCTGGAATCCCTCCTCGTCGAAAGCGACGGTCCGTGGCCCTACCAGGGCGAGTTCGCGGGGATGCCGTCGGGGCCGTGGCTCGTCGCGCGGGTGGCCGAGGAAGTTGCGAAGATCAAAGGCCTGCCGGTCGACGAGGTCGCGTACCAGATCTCGGCCAATACCTGCCAGCTCTTCAACCTCGCGTGAGCGTGACCCCCATGATCCTGACCCCATGATCCTGACCGTCGAGCGCTTCAGCATCCTCGTCGACGGTACCGCCGTGGTGGGAGTGCTGCACCTGCCGCCGGCCGGCCCGGCCCCCTGCGTGGTGGCGTGTCACGGCTTGGGCGCCTCGAAGGAGAGCGACAAGTACCTGCTCCTCGGCCGTGAATTTCCCGAGGCGGGCCTGGCGCTCGCGCGCTTCGACTTTCGCGGTAGCGGCGAGTCGGGCGGGCTCTACCGTAACGCGACCATCGCCTCCCGGATCGCCGACCTCGACGCCGTGCTTGATCACTTGGCCGCGCATCCCTCTCTCGACGGGCGCTTCGGCCTCCTGGGCTCGAGCCTGGGAGGCTTCGTCGCCCTATGGGTCGCATCGCGCCGCCGCCGGGTCATGCCGGTCGTCACGTGGAACGCCCCCGCGAGTCTCGCGGCCCTGGCCAACTCCCGGTGCGACGACGTGACCTCGCCGGGCGCCGCGCTGGTCGCGGAGGTCCGCGCGGGCCGTCATCTCGAGGCGCCGGCCGGCGCAAGCCACCTCCTCGTCATCCAGGGCGGTGCCGACGACGTCGTGCCGCCCGAGCACGGGCGGAGCCTCGTCGAGCGCGCCGCGGAGCCGCGCGAGCTGTGCGTACTGCCCGGCGCGGATCATCGCCTCTCGGACCCGCTCCACCGGATCGAGGCCGTCAAGCGAAGCCGCGACTGGTTCACCCGCCATCTCCACATGGAGTCCGCATGATCGACCCGGCGCGCATCAAGGATGAGTTCCTCGAGCTGGCCGGCATCTCCAGCCTCTCGCGCCGCGAGGGCGCCATCGCCCGGCGGCTCGAGGGCATCCTCAAGGGCATGGGCGCCTCGGTGGAAGTGGACGACGCGGGCGAGAAGGTGGGCGGGGAGACGGGCAACCTCCTCGCTCGCTTCGCCGGGACCAAGGCCGGCGCACCGCCCTTCCTCCTCTCCGCCCACATGGACACGGTGGGGCCGGCGGAGAAGATCCACCTGGTGGTCGAGGGCGACATCGTGCGCACCGACCGCAGCACGGTGCTGGGAGGAGACGACAAGGCCGGCATCGTCGCCATCTTCGAGGCCATCCGCGTCTTGCGCGAGCGCAACATTCCCCACGGCGACATCGAGGTGGTGCTGAGCATCTGCGAGGAGACGGGGCTGCTGGGCGCGAAGCACTTCGACACCGGCCGGATTCGCGCCAGGCGCGGGCTGGTGCTCGACGTGGACGGCGTATGCGAGCTGATCACGCGGGCGCCCGCCGCCAACCGGCTGTCGTTTACGGTGACGGGGCTCGAGGCGCACGCCGGCATCTGCCCCGAGCGCGGCATGTCGGCCATCCAGATCGCCAGCGAGGCCATCGCGGGCATGAAGCTCGGACGGGTGGACGGGGAGACGACGGCGAACCTGGGCGTGATCCAGGGCGGGCTCTCGACCAACATCGTCCCCACCCGGGTCGTCGTCAATGGCGAGGCGCGCAGTCTCGACGTCGAGAAGCTCGAGGCCCAGACACGGCACATGCGGGGGCGTTTCGAGGAGGCGGCCGCACGCCACTCGGTCCGACTCGAGGACGGGGAGCGGAAGGCGCGCGTCGAGGTCAAGGTGGACCGCCAGTACGAGCGGCTCAACGTCCCGGACGGCGCGCCCGTGGTCGCGCTCGTGGCCGGTGCGGCGCGCGAGCTCGGGCGGCCCTTCAAAACGCGCGCGACAGGTGGCGGCTCGGATGCCAACGTGTACGCTGCCCGAGGCATCGAGATTGCCAACCTCGGCTGCGGCATGCGGGACATCCACACGGTGAACGAGTGGGTGGATCTCAGGGACCTCCATACCACCGCCTCCATCGTGCTGGAGACGGTGCGTCTGAACGCCGTCTCGCCATAGAACGGATCGACGACCTCCTCCTCGAGCACGCGACGCCCGCCGGGCCGCCGCAGCCGTGCCCTCTTCTTCTCGTCCACGGCATGCAGGGAGGGAGCTGGTACCTGCGCTCGTGGCTCTACGCGGCCGCCCACGCGGGCTGGGACGCCTGGGCTCTGAACCTCCGCGGTCATCACGGCAGCCGGCCCGTCCAGGATCTGGGCCGCGTCTCCGTTCTCGACTACGTCGAGGACGTCCACGACTGCCTGCGCACGCTGCGGGAGGCCGTGGTCATCGGCCATTCCATGGGCGGCCTGGTGGCGCAGAAGGCCGCGGAAGGGGGCAGGGTGCGCGCCGCGGTGTTCGCGGCGAGCGGCGCGCCCAAAGGCATCCGCGTGCTGACCTGGCCCGTCCTGTGCCGCATGCCCCGCTACGCGATGCCCATTCTGCGGAGCCGGCCGTTCATGGTCGGCCCGGACGATGCCGCGGCGCTTCTCGGGAACCGGATGACGGCCGAGCAGCAGGCGTGGGCCTACCCGCAGCTGGTGGCCGAGTCGGGGCGCGCCGCGCGCGA
>JBKPBU010000410.1:0-5412 GCA_046727015.1 Candidatus Methylomirabilota bacterium
GCCGCCAGCAGCACCGGGTTCGGCGGGGCATCTTTCCCCTGCGGGGGCTCGGCGCGAGAGAAGAGCGGCGTCTCGCCGACCTGGAGCTTGTCGCGGCGAGCGGCAGCCAGGAAGTCGCTTGTCCCCACGCTCGTCGCAAAGGCCTTGGCGCGCTCATCGGCGAGGGCGCTCGCACGCTCGCGCTTGAGCGCGATCACCGCCTTGTCCTTGATCTCGGCGAAGGGCGGCACGCCGGCCGGGAACGACTCGGCCACGCGGGCGATCACGAAGCCGCCCGGCGTACTGACTGCCGGCGACACGCCGCCTATCGAGAGGCCGAAGAGCGCCTCCTCGAGCTGCGGATCGCGGCCGATGCCCTCGAGCCCGTCGCCGCGCGCCGCCGTGGTCTCTTTCATGTCGAGACCGAGGGTCTTCGCCTCGGCGGCGAAATCCTTGGCCGCGGCCAGCGCCGGTCGCGTCTCGTCCGTCTTGGCCTGGGCGGCCCGCTCGCTGCGCTCGGCGGCGAGCTTCTCTTTAATCTTGGCTGCCGCGTCCCCGAACGGCTGAACGCCGCCGTCCTGCACGTCGGAAACCTTGATGGCGTGGTAGCCGAAGGGCGTGCGCACGGGCTGGGGCGACATCTCCCCTTTCTTCAGCGCGAACACCGCCTCCTCGAACTGGGGCACCATCTCGCCCTTGCCGACGAAGCCGAGATCGCCGCCCTGGGGCGCGGTGGCGGTGTCTTCCGACAGCTCCTTGGCGAGCTTGCCGAAGTCCTCGCCGGCCTTGGCCCGCCGTATTGCCTCCTCGACTTTGGCCTTGGACTTGTTCTCGGCTTCGCTGCCGCCGGTGGGCGGCACGCGCACCAGGATGTGCGCGGTCTTGAGCCGCTTTGGCTTCTCGAACTCGGCCCGGTGCTCCTTGTAGTACGCCTCGGCGTCCGCGTCGGTCACCGCCTTGGCGAAGGCCTTGGGGGCGATCAGGACGTACTGGATCCGGCGGCGCTCCGGCCGGCTGAACTGCGCCTCGTGGGCCTTCACGTACGCGTCGGCGTCGGCGTCGCTGACCGTGACCTGGGCCATGAGCGGCCCGCTCTCGACATAGGCCCAGTCCGCGCGCACGCGCTCGAAGCGCGTCATGTACGCCTGCTCCACCTCGGCCTCCGACACCTTGATGCCGTCCTTGATGAGCGCTTCTATCTTCTGGCGCAGCAGGTCGCGGCGCACCTCGGTCTCGAATTCCCCGGGCTCGATGCGCTGCTGCTTGAGCAGGGCCAGGTACCGGTCGCGGGAAAAACGCCCGTCTTCCTGGAAAGCGGGAATCGACTGGATGCGGAGCCGCAGCTCTTCGTCGCTGACGGTGATGCCCTCGCGCTTGGCCTGCTGAATGATGAGCGCCTCCTGGACGAGGTCGCTGATGACCTGCTGGGTCAGGCCCATGCGTTCGGCCATCTCCGGCGTGATGTCCTGCCGGTAGGCGCGACGATAGTACTCGAGATAGTTCCGCTGCATGCGCTGGAGGCGGGCGGCCGGAATATCCTCGCCATTGACCGTGGCCGGCGCGCCCCCGCGCGCGCCGTCGCCTCTGAGGGAGCCCGAACCATATACGAAGACGAGCGACGTCGCGACGAACGCGACGATGACGATCAAGAGGATGAACTTCAACCCCTTGAAGTACTGCCGCATGGCTCCGATCAGCACCACGACCTCCTTGGAACGTTCACGAGTCTTCCCGGCAGAGAATCTAGCCTACCACAGGAGCGCAGACGCGCTAGACGGGGAGGAGCGAGCGGATGATGGGGAGGGCGAAGTAGATCACGAAAGCCGCGGCGGTGCCGTACATCATGCCGTGGACCTCCCTCCCCTTGCCGCGCAGGAGCTTGATCGCGCAGTAGGTGACGAAGCCCGCCCCGATGCCGTCGGTGATCGAGTAGGTAAAGGGCATGAGCGTCACGGTGAGGAGCGCCGGGAATCCCTCCTCGAGATCGCCGAAAGGGATGTCGCGGACGAGCGAGGTCATGAGGAAGCCGACCAGGATGAGCGCGGGCGCCGTCGCCTGCGCGGGCACGACCCCGGCCACCGGAGCGAAGAACAGCGCCAGGAGAAAACAGCCTCCGGTGACGACGGAGGCGAGACCGGTTCGCGCGCCCGCCGCCACGCCGGCCGCCGATTCGACATAGGTCGTCGCCGACGAGGCGCCCGCGACCCCGCCCGCTACCGCCGCCAGCGAATCGACGAGCAGGACGCGGTTCAGGCGCGGAAGCCTGCCCTCGGGAGTGAGCCATCCCGCCTCGGCCCCAACCCCGATCACCGTGCCCATGGTGTCGAAGAAGTCCGATAGCATGATGGAGAAGATCGTGACAATCGCGGTCAGGGCCCCCACGCGGGCAAAGACGGAAAAGTCCAACCCGGCGCCCAGGCTCGAGAAGTCGGGCCAGGCGAGAAGGCGCGCCGGGATCGCGGCCTGCCCCGGCAGGGGGAAAGCGCGACCTCCCGTCCACGCGTTGACTCCCATCGCCAGCGCGGTGGTCAGGATGATGCCGAGCAAGAGCCCGCCGGTGGTGCCGCGGGTCTGGAACCAGAGCATCAGCAGCAGCCCGAAGAGCGAGACGGCGACGGGCGCCGAGGTCAAGTCCCCCAGCGTGAGCGGCACCCCGGGCGGGCCCGACTTGACGATGCCGGCGGCGTTGAAGCCGATGAAGAGGATGAAGAGCCCGATGCCGACGCCGATGGCCCGCTTCAGCGCCACCGGAATGGCGTTCATGATCGCCTCGCGGAACCCGGTGAGCACGAACACGGTGATGGCCACGCCCTCGAGCACGATCACGCCCATCGCGGCCTGCCACGGCAGCTTCATGCCGGCCACCAGCTGGAAGGCGACGGCGGCGTTGAGCCCCATCCCGGAGGCGAGGGCCAGCGGGTAGTTGGCCGCGAGCCCCATCGCGATCGTCATGAGCCCGGCCACCAGGCACGTCGCCGCCTGCGTCGCGGCGAAGGGCGGGCCCTGACCCTGGAGCGCCGGGATGCCGGTGAAGCTCAGGATGGCCGGGTTCACGAAGATGATGTAGGCCATGACCATGAAGGTGGTCAGGCCGCCGCGCACCTCGCCAGCCACGGTCGCCCCCGAGCGCGACAGGCCGAAGCAGCGCTCGAGCACTCAGTGGCCTTCGGAATGCCCGACGTGGGGCTGCGCCCCGCTCTCCTCCGGCACCACGCGCCGCGCGACGGTGAGAAATCCCGTGTGCGCAACCATCCGGTGGAAGGGGCGCACGGAGAGCCCCTCGATGTTCCACGGCCGCATCAGCGTCTCGAACGTCTCGACGAGCGCATAGCCGGGGTGCCGGCGAAGCGCTTCGGTCAGCTGATGCGACTGGATGATGGTGGGCACGTACGAGATGAAGATGCCGCCCGAACGCAGCACGCGGGTGACCGGCTCCACCAGCTGCCACGGCTCGGGCAGGTCGAAGACGGCGCGGTCCACCGCCTCCTCCTCCGGAAGCCCCTCTTCCACTGGGCGCAGCCGCACGGCGAGATTCGACACCTCACCCATGCGGATGTGGATATTGGCGAGGGCGCGCCGCGCGAAGTCTTCGCGCTGCTCGTAGGTGATGACCTTGCCCTCGGGTCCGACCGCGCGCAGGAGGGCCAGCGTCAATGCACCCGAGCCCATCCCCGCCTCGAGCACGCGGGCGCCCGGAAAGATGTCTGCCCAGAAGAGGACCATGGCAAGGTCCTTCGGATAGATGACCTGGGCGCCGCGCGGCATGTCGAGCACGTACTCGGCCAGCGTCGGGCGCAGGGCGAGGCACCGCGTGCCCTTGGAGGTGCGCACCCACGAGCCGTCGGGGTGACCGATGATGTCGTCGTGCTTGATCCACCCCCGGTCGGAGTGGAATGTCTCGCCCTTGCGCAGCAGGATGAGGTGGCGCTTGCCTCGCTGGTCGATGAGCAGCGTCTGCTCGCCGTCCTGAAAGCGCTCGAGGAGATTCACGGGCAACCTCTCCTCAGCTCGAGCGCGGCTCGGGCAGGGTCAGGGAGACGGCGCAGCCCAGAATCGGCGTGAGGGCGGAGATCCAGAGCGCCGAGGGCAGGCCCCAGTGGTCGGCGACCCAGCCCAGCGCGGTGGCGCCCACGCCTCCCGCGCCGATGGCGAAGCCCACGATGAGGCCCGAAGCCATGCCGAGGTTGCGCGGCATATAGGCCTGCCCCAGCACCACGGAGACGGTAAACGTCGACACGAGCACGAATCCGAGGGCGGCCAGAAGCACGAAGGTCCACAGGCCGCTCACGAGCAGGAACGCCACCGCGAGCGGCGGGGTGAGGAAGAAGACGCTGACCATGTAGCGGCGGTGGCCGACCCTGTCCGAGATCGGCCCCGCGACGAGCGTGCCCGCGGCGCCCGCGCCGAGAAAGACGGCGAGCAGCGTGCCGACCATGCGCGGATCGCCCTTGAGGACCTCGAGGTAGTAGAAGGGCATGTAGGTCGTGAAGCCGAGCTGCGTCCACGAGCGGATGGCGACGACGAGGATCAGGAGGCTCATGCCCTTGACCATGGTCTTTGGAGCCAGCGTCGCCCCCTGCGCACGCGCGGGCAGCGGTCGCGACAGCCCAGGAAGCACCGTCACGAGGAGGACCGTCACGAGGAGTCCCGGAAGGAGCATGCCCAGGGTGCCGGGAAGACCGAAGCTCACGAGCAGCAGCGTGATCAGGGGCGGGCCCACCGCGATGCCGATATTGCCGCCGGTCGAGAAGATGGAGACGCCGGTCGCCTTGCGGTCCCCGGCGACCTGGGTCGCCGTGCGATAGCCCTCGGGGTGGTAGGCGGCGACGCCGAAGCCGCTCACCATCACGAGCGCGAGCAGGGCGTAGTAGGAGGGCGCCACGCCGCTCAGCGCGATGCCGACCGAGGAGAGGAACACGGACAGCGGCAGGAGCCATCGCCGCGACGTCTTGTCGGCGAGGAAGCCGAAGAGGGGCTGGATCAGCGACGACGTGACGCTGGCCATGAGCACGATCACGCCCGTCGCCGTGTATGTGAGACCGAGCACGGCTTTCAGATACGGCAGCAGCGCGGGCAGCGAGCCCTGGTTCGTGTCGATGACGAGGTGTCCGAGCGCGAGGAGCCCGAGCAAGCGGTAGTTCGGCCTGGATTGATCGGCGGCCCGTGTGACGGATTGGACTGGGAGGGCAATGGCGGGCGCGCTCGGGTCGGGTGTCATAGGGCTCTATGCTACACTACCGCCGCCATGCGGGTCACCGAGTTGGGACACGTTTCGCTCTTCGTGCGCGATCTCGAGGTGTCCACGCGCTTCTACCGTGACGTGCTTGGTCTCCGCGAGACGGGGCGCGGCAAGGGTGGACGCATCGTCTTCCTCTCCGCGGGCGCTCACCACCACGATGTCTCGCTCGAGCTGGCCCGCGTCGACGCGCCGTC
>JBKPBU010000411.1:0-6172 GCA_046727015.1 Candidatus Methylomirabilota bacterium
CGGCCGGTTGTGCCTGCGCGTAATCACCGGACTCGTTGGGAGTGTCGTTGCCGTCGGCGCCCCAGATCTTGGCAGACGGTGCCACGGTTACTTCGCCGCTCGACCAGGCGCCCCGCTTCCCGCCACAGCGACGGTCGGCCCTCGCGTCCACCGTCACCTGGTCGGTGATGTCGAGATTGCCCCGCACGCAGAGCGCACAGGGCGCGCTCTCCGCCGGCGCGCGCAGCCGCCACAGCGTGCCGGCGATGCGCTGATGGGCTTTGAGACGGATGTCCGCGCTGTCGTCAGTCGGCACCCAGCCTACCGAGACCACGTCGCGCTCGTTCTGTGCCGCCCCCGCGACCACGGCAAGGCGGAAGCCGCCCAGCGGCGCACCCGCGGCCGACACGACGATGAGCCGACTCCCGTCGAACGGCGGCGGAACCGTGGCCGGCAATGGGTCGGGGAGCCCGTTGGGCGCCTCGGGGTTCGCGAGAGCCCAGAGGGCCTGCTCGATGCCGGCCTCGGCCAGCGCGCGGGCCTGCGCCGTGCGGAGCTGATTTGCGGCGATCGTGGGCTCCGTCGCCGACATGACGGAAAGCCCCAGAATGAGCGATGAGAGAAGCACAAGCGTGACCACGGCCAGCGGCAACGCGGCGCCCCGTTCGTCCATCGAGAGTCGGTCCACGAGTTCCCTCACCGCTGGGCAACGAGCGTGGTGACCAGGACCGTTTTATCGAGCGACGCTGTGCCCGAGGTCGTGGTCGGCCGGTACGCCACGGTCACCGTCACCTGGCGAATACGCGTGGAGATGACGGCTCCGCAGCCCGGGGGCAGGCCGCAATCGAAGATTCTGACCTGGCGACTGTAGCCCGCGTATGGGTCGGGCAACCCCGCTTCGTCGGCGAAAGTGGTCAGGCTCCCGCTCTGCGGAGGGGACAGCGGCGAACCCGACACGCCGAGACGATCCACCAGCGGTGCGTCGCTCCAGACCGCGGCGCGGATTTCCTCGAGACGCGCGCCGGCGAGAAACGTGGCGGTGGAAAGCCTGGCACCTTCGCTCACGGCCGCGCCCGCCACCGGAATGGCCGAGGCGAGTGCGGAGAGGCCGATGGCTACGACCGCGACGGCGGCGAGGACCTCAGCGAGCATCCAGTCTCAGCCGACCAGAGGCCGGCCGGTGCCCTGAGAAGAGTGCACTGCCGTCGAAGCGCTGTGCACACGGAGAACGGCATGCATGGTCTGGATCAGGGCCCGACGGTGACGCGACCGGAGGCCGAGACGAGAACGCTCAGGCTGGAGCTGCTGTTAGTGACCGTGAGGGTTGCGGCCGGAGCGGCGGCTCCCAGGTTGGTGAAGATGGGGGTGGCGCTCGTCGCGAGTGTAATGCCGTCGGGCGCCGGGATATTTCCGGCCGCGTCCGTGCCCGGTCCCGTCCAGACGCCGGGGTTCTGGCAGTTCGCCTGCCCGGTGTAGCTGATCCCCGTCGCGGTGACCTGGACAGCCACCGAGCAATTCATCTGGATGGCAAGCTGCCTGCCCTGATTCACATAAGAGGCGACATCGGCGGCCGCCCCCCGTATCTGGGCGGTCTGGTAATAGTTGAGGAATGCTGGAAGCGAGAGGCTGAAAAGGACTCCAATGACGGCCAGAATCACGCACAACTCCGCGAGGCTGAAACCCGCTCGTCTCAAGGCAGTGCTCATGGTCAAATATCCAAGCAAGAAAGGGGCCATGCCGGACCCTCTGCTAGAAGCGATTTAGTCCAGGAATCGGCCGAGATACCAGGCCAGGAGGTTATCTCCCCATAGGAGGCTCACCACGCCTCCGAGGGCCAGAAACGGGCCAAAGGGCACCGGATCCTTCCTGCCCTTGGTCCCGGTCACGAGGAGGCCGATGGCGACCGCGCCCCCCGCGAATACTCCCAGCAGGATGGCGAGAAGCACCAGCTTCCAGCCGAGGAAGGCCCCCATCATGGCGCCGAGCTTCATGTCGCCTCCGCCCATGCCCCCGCGGCTCGCGAGAATGATCACCAGAAACAGGCCTCCGCCGACCAGGATGCCGAGGAGCGTATCGAGCCAGGCGGCAGGGCGCAGGATCACCGTCAGCAGGGCCCCGAGCGCGATGCCGGGCAGGGTGATGACGTCCGGGATGATCTGATGGTCCAGGTCGATGCCGGTGATCGCGACGAGGGCGGCCAGGAGGAGGAGCGCCGCGCCGAGATCGAGCGAGGCCCCGAATCGCCGAGCGGCCAGCGCGAACAGGACCGCCGTGAGGAGCTCGACCGCCGGATAGCGCCATGAGATGGAAGCCCGGCAGTTGCGGCAGCGCGCGCGAAGCCAGAGCCAGGAGAGCACGGGGATGTTGTCGTGCCAGCGGATCGAGGCACCGCACGCCGGACAGGCCGACGGCGGCCGCACGATGCTCCGCCCGTCGGGAAGGCGGGCGATCACGACGTTGAGGAAGCTACCGATGACGAGGCCGAACAGGAAGCACGTCGCCTCGAGGAACAGGGGCGGGAGCACGACGTGATTGTACAGGAGCGTGGTCTCGAGCCCGCAGGATCCGGGAGGCGGAGACGCGACGAGGGAGGGGCTCCCGCCCCTCCCTCGTCCTGCCCGCGACGCGGGAGGTATGCGGCTACGGTACGGTGATGGTCGTACCGTCGCCCGTCGCGGTGATGGAGAACGTTCCTGACGTGCTCGACGCGTACGCGTATGCGCCCCAGGCAGGCGTGCCACCAGGAGGCTGAGCGGGAACCGAAGCCATGAACGGACCGGCGCTCTGGTTGAGGCCGTTGACAGCGGCCGAGGTCAACGCGGTAAGCGCCCCCGGCAGCGTGCCCATGTGGGCCGTATAGATGCTCACGGCCGAAGCCAGGGTCCGCGTGTCGGCCTGAGCCTTGGCGATGCGGGCGCGGGTCTGGACGTTGGCGTATAGCGGGATAGCGATGGCGGCCAGGATGCCGATGATGGCCACCACGATCATGAGTTCGATGAGCGTGAAGCCGCGCTGGTTGCCCAGCATTGTCCTCTTCTTATGCCACAGGCTGATCATTTCTCGATTTCCCCCTTGTTAAGGTATGGGGTCTCTCGACCCCGGTATGGAAGCTTAGCCTTCTTGGTATGGAGTAGAAGCACGTTCAATGCCACCTCTGTTCGGTGTCATGACAGCGTCAGTAGGCTGACGAAATCAGGAGAGGTCGCTACACGGCTCGCGATTAAGACCTTGAGAAATCAATGGCTGGGCCGGAGGCGTCGAGGATCTCCTCCGCCTCGAGTCGAGGCCTTACGGTCCCGGCTGACGGTTGGCGTCAGCGAGGAACCCAAAATGGTCAGGCGTCAGCCCCCGGCCCCTTGCGCATCATGTGATGCTTCTGGAGCTTGTAGCGGAACTGGCGAAAGGTCATCTTCAGCAGCTCGGCCGCCTTGGTCTGCACGCCGCCTGTCCGGTCGAGCGCCCGCTGGAGATACCGGCTCTCAAGGTCGTCGAGCGTCGCTTCCAAATCGAGACCGTCGTCGGGGATCTCGAGAGCCCCGGTGACCCGCCGGTCGGGTCCAGCGAACCGCACCGACGCGGGAAGCGAGTCCACCTCGAGGATCTCGCCGGCGCCGAGCACGATCGCCCGCTCGAGCACGTTCTCGAGCTCCCGGATATTGCCGGGCCACCGATAGCGCTCGAGCACGCCCAGCGCCTCAGGGGTCACTCCCCGCACGTCCTTCCCCAGCTCCTTGCTGAACTTCTGGAGGAAGTGGGCGACGAGAAGGGGGATGTCCTCGCGGCGCTCCCGCAGGGGCGGCAGCTGAATGGGGATGACGTTCAGCCGGTAGAAGAGATCCTCACGGAGGACTCCCTCCTCGACGGCCTCCTCGAGATCACGATTCGAGGCGGCGATGAGCCGCACGTCCGTCTTGATGTCCTTGGTATCGCCGACGCGGCGGATCTCGCGCAGCTGGATCGCCCGGAGCAGCTTGACTTGTAGAAGGGCGGGGATCTCGGTGATCTCGTCGAGGAACAGCGTGCCACCCTCGGCGGCCGAGAAGAGGCCGACCTTGTTGGCGATGGCACCGGTGAAGGCGCCGCGCACGTGGCCGAACAGCTCCGACTCCATCAGCCCCTCGGGGATGGCTCCGCAGTTCACGGAGACGAACGGCTTGTCCCGACGGAAGCTATTGAAGTGGATGGCGCGGGCCACCAGCTCCTTGCCCGTGCCGCTCTCGCCGCTGACCATGGCCGTGGAGGGGCTGTCGGCAATCTTGCGGATGGTGTCGAAGACCTCCGCAATGCGGCTGCTCTTTCCGATGATGTTCTCGAAGCGGTGCTGGGTCTCGAGCTGCCGGCGGAGGTAGAGGTTTTCGTCCCGGAGCCGCTTGCGCTCGAGCGCGTTGCGGACGATGAGGTTGACCTCGTCCAGCTTGAACGGCTTGGTGATGTAGTCGTAGGCACCGAGCTTCATCGCCTCCACCGCCGTCTCCGTCGACGCCACCGCCGTGATCACGATGACGGCCGTGTCGGGCGAGATCTCCTTGGCCGCGCGCAGCACCTGGAGCCCATCCACCTTCGGCATCCGGAGATCGGTGATGACGGCGTCCACGGAGTCGCGGTGAAGCGTCTCGATGGCCGGCTCTCCGCCCGCAGCGGTCAAAACCTCATAGCCCTCCTTCCCCAGCGTGATCGAGAGGAGGTCCCGCATGCTCTTTTCGTCGTCGACCACGAGGATGCGCGCCTTGGCCATGATGGCTCGATGCTACACCGCGGCGTCGTTGGATGGAAGGATCAGCGTGAAGCTCGTGCCGGCGCCCGGCTGGCTGCGGACCTCGATCTGGCCGCCGTGGTCCTGGACGACCCGGTAGACGAGGGCGAGCCCGATGCCGCTCCCCTCCGCCTTCGTGGAGAAGAACGGCTCGAAGATGTGGGGCAGGTCGCTCTCCGCGATGCCCAGGCCCGTGTCGCTGATCCACAGCTGCAGGCGCGGCGGTCCGGTGCCAAACACGACCCGGCCTCCCACGCGCAGCTCGCCGCCCTCGGGCATGGCCTGCACGGCATTGATGCAGAGGTTCCAGATGGCCTGGCGAAGCTGCTGCGGGTCCACCCGCGCCAGCAGCTTCTCGCCGTATTCCCTGACCACCTTGAGATCGGCGGGAAGCGACCGGTGCTCGATGAGCAGCACGACTTCTTCCAGGAGATCGGCGAGGTCAACGGCGTGGCTGGCCATGGGCGCCGGCCGCGCGTACTCGAGGAAATCACGGATGATGCGGTTGAGCCGTTCTGACTCTCGCAGCACGATTTCGACGAGGCGTTCACGGCCGGGATCGGCCGGCAGCTCCCGGACCAGGGCCTCGATGGCACCCGAGAGCGACGCCAAGGGGTTGCGGATCTCGTGCGCCATGTTGGCGGAGAGTCGCCCGATGGTCGCCAGACGGTCGGCCTGGCGCATCCGCTGCTCCATCCGCTTGATCGACGACAGATCCTGGCAGACACCGATGAGCCCGATCGCCTCCCCGTCGCCCGAGCGCAGCGACCAGAACGAGATGCCCACCGGCACCTCGTACCCGTCGCGTCTTTGCAGGCGGATTTCGTAGCGCCGGGACTGGCCGCCGGGTCCGGCGACCGCCTGCCGCGCTTCCTCGAGATCCACCTCCCGTCCGAAGAGGGCCTCCCAGGGCTGGCCCAGCGCCTCTTTCTCCGCTACGCCCGTGATGGACTCCGCCGCGCGGTTGAAGGCGGTGACGCGCCCGTAGGGGTTGACCGCGATCAGCCCAGAGCCGACCGACTGGAAGATCAGGTCCCTGAATGCCTGGAGATCGGAAAAATCCTTGCGCTGGTCCTCGAGGCTGCGCTGGGCGAGATGGTAGCGCTCGGCGAGCGAGCCGGCGAGGAGCGCGACGGCGAACAGCACGGCCGCGTTCAGGAAGACCGTGAGCACTTCGAGGAAGGTCGGCTGGCCCGGCTCCGCCAACCCGAGAAGGGTCAGGAGGTGGCGGCCCAGCACGACGTCGACGTAGAGGAGGCCCCCGAGGCTGGCCGCCACCAGGCCGCCGCGGCGGCCGAGCAGGAAGCAGCCTTCTATCACCGTGAGCACGTAGAGGAAGGAGAAGACCGAGTCCGACCCGCCGCTCGCCGCGATGATGCCCGTCACCAGGGCTACGTCGAGGCAGACCTGCATCCACGCGAGGCGGCGAAGATCAGCCCC
>JBKPBU010000412.1:0-4561 GCA_046727015.1 Candidatus Methylomirabilota bacterium
TCCGGCCAACGCGGAAGCGATGACTCGGTAGAAACGGGCTGATCGATCGCGCCTTTCTGTTTCATCTGCCCCGATACTTGCCCTGATTCAATTCATCGAACGTGGTTTTCCGCCTCGTTTCTTCGGTGGCACGAGGAATGCTCGACTGCCATCAGGAGGACGTCAACCATGGCTCATCTTGCTGGGCGGATCAGCGCATGCCGGATCGTGACCCTGGCCCTCATGGCCGGTCTCGTCGCGGCCTGCGCCACGGAAACCCCGGTCGTCACGACGGCCACGGTCCCCGCGACTCAAACCGTGGTGTATCAGGGCGGACAGTACAAGCTCTACGGAAGCGGCACGGCCACCTCGCCCTATTACTGGGTGTGGGTACCGGCGGGAGTCACCGCGCCGGCGCCACCCACGACTATTACTAGTTCGACGGTGGCGTATCCGGGGGGACGGTATCAGCTCCAGGGGAACGGTACCGCCGCCTCTCCTCACTACTGGGTGTGGGTGCCGGCGGGATCCACGGTAGAAGCCACCGTGCCGGCTCCGCCGCCGCTTCCCGGGGCGGCTCAGGCCACGGTTCAGCCGGCCGGCCAGTATCAGCTCTATGGCAACGGCACGGCCGCGTCTCCGTACTACTGGGTGTGGATTCCCAGTGGCAGTGGCGCCGTGGCCCCGCCGCCGCCACCGCCGGTGCCTCGTTAGGGCGCGCCGCCACGTGAAGCATCGCTCTCGCGTATCGAGGGTCGGCTGGAGCGGAATGGCGCGCAGGGACTGGGGAGCCCTGCGCGCCGCGATCGAAGAGGCGACTACTGACGGTCCTCGCGGGACGGAAGAGGTGGATTAGCCCGGCCGGCGGCTGCGGGAAGCCCGCCGGCGCTTCGAGGCGCCGGCGGGCCCGCTCTGCGGAACTGCTAGACCGTGACGGTGAGGAAGAGGCTCGTGTCCTGGCGCTGGATCCTGAAGAGCATCGGCTTGCCCTTGCCGTGCTTGTCCACGCTCTCCCGGAGCTCGGCCACGCTCTTGACCGGCTTCTTGTTCACTTCCACGATCACGTCGCCGCGCTCGAAGCCCGCGTCGGCGGCTGGGCTGCCGTCCTGGACGTTCTGGACGACCAGGCCCTGGGTCGCCTTCACGCCCAGCTGCTGCGCGAGGGCCGGCGTCAGCGGCTGCACCGCCAGGCCCAGCGTGGGCTTGGCGCGCTCGCCACGGTCCGCTTCGCGCGGCTCCTTCGCGTCGAGCGCCGCCACCTTGGCGGTCAGCGTCATCGGCATGCCGTCGCGCACGACGCCGAGCCGCACGTCATGACCGACGGGGGTGCCGGCGACGGCCCGCGGCAGATCGCTCACGCGCTCCACCTTGCGGCCGTCGTACTCCGTGATGATGTCGCCTGCCTTCAGGCCAGCCTTCTCGGCCGGCGAGCCCTCGGACACCGAGGAGACAAGCGCGCCAGTGGTCTCCGTGCGGCCGAAGCTCTTCGCGATGTCGGGCGTCACGGGCTGGATGCCGACGCCGAGCCAGCCGCGCGTGACCGTGCCCGAGTCGGCCAGCTGGGTCACGATGGACTTGGCGAGGCTCGTCGGAATGGCAAACCCGATGCCCACCGACCCGCCGGTCTGCGAGAAGATCGCCGTGTTGATACCGATGGCCTGGCCGCGCGCGTTGATGAGCGGCCCGCCGCTGTTGCCGGGGTTGATCGAGGCATCCGTCTGGATGAAGTCGTCGTACGGACCGGAGCCGATGGCGCGCCCCGTGGCGCTCACGATGCCCGTGGTCACGGTCTGATCGAGGCCGAAGGGGTTGCCGATGGCCATGACGGGCTCGCCGACCTGGCTGGCCGACGAGTCGCCGAGCGGGATCACCGTCAGGCCGCTCGCCTCCACCTTGAGCAGAGCGATGTCGGTCTTGGAGTCTCGGCCGACCACCTTGGCGGGCAGCTCGCGGCCGTCGGAGAGCTTGACCTGCACCTGGGTGGCGCCGTCAACCACGTGGTTGTTGGTCACGATGTAGCCGTTGGGGTTGATGATGAAGCCCGAGCCCATGCTCCGCTCGTGGCGCTTCGGGCGGCTGCCGAAGAAGTCCTTGAAGTACCGGTCGAAGGGGGTCTCCTCGCCGGACGGTCCCTGCATCTCGGGCATCGCCGTCTCACTGCGCTTGGCGCTGACATTGACGACGGCCGGCTTCAGCTCGCGGCCGATCTTGACCCAGTCGGGCATCTGCACTGTCGGCGCCTGGGCAGTCACCGCGGACTGCTCCGTCCACAGCTGCGGCTGCGCGCCCTTGGTCAGGCCGAAGCCCGTGGTGACGCCGCCCACGGCAATCGCGGCGACGAGAGCCAGCGCGGGCCAGCCCCATTTCGTGTTTCGGAGCCATGCTTTCATACCATCCTCCTCGTGTGTGAGTGGGCTGCGACCTGCTGAGGCAAACGTAGCAGGCGCTCGTGAGAGGAGGATGAGACCGGGATGAGAAGGCTCTCAGCCGGGGGGGGCGAGCGGCAGGCGGACCGTGAAGCGGCTGCCCGCCCCCGGCGTGCTGTCCACGGTGATGGTTCCGCCGTGGGCCTCGACGATGGCCCGCACAAGGGCCAGCCCCAGCCCCGATCCGCCCGCGTCGCGGGTTCTGGCCGCGTCGAGGCGCACGAAGGGGTCGAAGATGCGGGGGGCGTCGGCTGGATCGATGCCGATGCCCGTGTCGCGGACCACGATGCGGGCCTCGCCCTCCGCAACCAGCAGGGAGATCTCGACCTTGCCGCCGGCGGGCGTGTACTTGACGGCATTGTCCACGAGATTGAGCACCGCGCGGCGGAGCGCCCCCGCATCGGCCAGGACCACGGCCGGCTCGAGCGCGTCGGCCCGGACGGAGACACCGGCGCCCTGGGCGCGACGGGCGCCGGCCTCGAGCGCCTCGAGCACGAGCGGCTCGAGCTCGACCCGCTCCCGTGGAAATCCCATCGGCGCGGCGGAGCGCGAGAAGAGCAGCAGATCCTCGACGAGCCGGATGAGGTGGTCCACCTCTTCGAGGCCCGAGATGAGCACCTGCCTGTACTCCTCGGGCGAACGCGCGGCGCGCAAGGCGACCTCCAGCTCGCCCTTGAGGACCGTCAGCGGGGTGCGCAGCTCGTGGGCCGCGTCGGCGGAGAAGCGGCGCGCCTGGGCGAAGGCGGCTTCGAGCCCGGCCAGCATGGTATTGAGGGTGTCGGCCAGGTGATCGATCTCGTCGTGGGCACCGCGCCGCTCGAGGCGCCGGCCCAGATCCTCGGCCGTGATCTGGCGCGCCGCCTCCGACATCGCGCGCACTGGTGACAGCGCTCGCGCGGCGATGACGGCGCCGCCCGCGGCGGCAAGGCCGACGGCCACCGGCACCAGCGCCAGGAGCGTCGTCAGGTAGCGCGCGAGCGCCTCGCGCGTGCGCGCGAGCGGGGCCGAAACCTGAATGATCTCCACCGACCGGCCGGAGCGCTGCACCGGCACGGTCAGGAGCCGAAACGGCCCGCCCTGCGGATCCTCGAGCGTCTCGAAGGTGCGCAGCCCACGCGTCGCGTTCAGTTGCGCCTGGGGCGAGAGCGGCAGGTTGGTGACGGGAGGCGGTCCCGAGCGGAAGCGCGAGCGACCCTCGGGATCGAGAAACTGGAAGAACTGGTCAGCGAATCCCGGGCCGAGGAGCTCGCGGATCGCCCGCTCGACTTCGGAGCGGCCCGCCCCGCGCTCGTCCGTTTCGCGGACGATCTGCGCCACGGTCAGGAGCGAGGCATCCACCTGCTGGAGCAGGCTCCAGCGGAGCACGGAGTAGGACAGCCCGCTCACCACGGCGAGGATGGCGAGGAGGGCTCCCGTGTACCAGATCGTGAGCCGCGCGCGGATCGACAGCGGCCTCACGGCTCTGTCCTCATCACGAGCCTCACGGCTCGTCCCGGAGCACGTACCCGACGCCGCGCACGGTGTGCAGGAGCCGCCGCTCTCCCTGCTTTTCGATCCGACGGCGGAGATAGCCGACGTAGACGTCGACCACGTTGCTCTCGGGGTCGAAGTCGAGCCCCCAGACATGCTGGGCCAGCATGGGCCGGGTGAGCACGCGGCCGGCGTTGCGCAGGAAGTACTCGAGCAGCGTGTGCTCGCGGGCCGTCAGCTCGATCCGTCGGCCACCACGCCGGACTTCGCGAGTGCTAGGGTCGAGAGTGAGGTCGGCCAGCCGGAGCACGGGCGCGGGCCCGCCGCCGCCCCGGCGCAGGAGCGCGCGCACCCGCGCCAGGAATTCCTCGAACGCGAAGGGCTTGCTCAGGTAGTCGTCGGCGCCGAGATCGAGGCCCGTGACCTTGTCGCCCACGGCGTCGCGGGCGGTGAGCATCAGCACCGGCATGCGCAGGCCTTCCTCGCGAAGCGTCTTGAGCACGCCGAACCCGTCGCCCTTCGGCAACATGACGTCGAGAATCACGAGGTCCCAGGGCGCGCCGTTGGTGGCCCGCTCGACCGCCGCGGCGCCGTCGCCCGCGACTTCCACCGCGTGCCCTTCCTCCTCGAGGCCCTTCCGGATGAAGCTGGCGACCTTCCGGTCGTCCTCGACCACCAGGATGCGC
>JBKPBU010000413.1:0-1840 GCA_046727015.1 Candidatus Methylomirabilota bacterium
GCGCTCGTCATCCTGCTCTCGGCCTTCATCGGCATCGTCTTCGCCGCCCTCTCGGGCTTCGCGCAGCAGTGGCGCCTCCGCTCCCGGGTGCGCCAGCTGGAGAACCAGGTCGCCCAGCTCTCGGCCGCAGAAGCCGAGCGCGTCGCCCAACGGCCGAGTGGCGACTCGGCCAAGCTGTGAGAGGAGCGGCTTGACCGTCAGAGCCCTTGCATGGACAATGGAGCCCGTCAAAAAACTGCTTTCTCCTTTAGGATCAAGAGGTCAGAAAGCACTTGGCAATCGCGGGCGCGGTGTGTTAGAAGAGCGGTGGCTGGCTTCTTACCTACCTGTAGAACCCCGCAGGAGGAGACTTTCGGTGGACGCGGCGCTGGAAAAGCGGCAGGTCAAGCGAGCCTACAAGATCTACGCCCCTGCCTATGATTTCGTCTTCGACTGGATCTTTCATCCCGGCCGGGAGCAGGCCATCCGGCTCCTGGACATCAAGGGTGGCGAGCAGATCCTCGAGGTCGGCATCGGCACGGGCCTGAACCTGCCCTTGTACCCCGCCAACTGCCGCATCACCGGCATCGATCTTTCCGAGGAGATGCTCGAGAAAGCGCAGGACAAGGTGGTGGAGCTCGGGCTGAACAATGTCACGCTCAAGGCCATGGACGCCACCGTGATGGACTTCGGCGACAGCGAGTTCGACGCGGCGGTGGCGACCTACACCATCAGCGCGGTGCCCGACCCGGTTGCGGTGCTGCGCGAGATGCGCCGGGTGGTCAAGCCGGGCGGCAACATCGTGGTCCTGAACCATTTCCGCAGCGAGCGCCGCGTGCTCGGACGCATCGAGGACCTGGTCTCGCCCGTATGCACGCGGCTTGGCTGGAAGTCCAACCTTTCGCTCGAGCCGCTTTTCGAGGAAGTCGGACTCAAGCCGGACCTCTCCGCCAAGGTGAACATGTTCAAGGGCTGGCGCCTGATCAAGTGCATCAACGGGAAGTAAGTAACCGGGGGGAAGTAACTAACCTGCCAAGCCGCCCCGATTATCTCCTCGGCCGGTAGTCCATGAGCGTGAGCGCGTCCCTGACGGGATCGTAGTCCGCGTCCCGCGCCTCCACGAAGCCGTCGATGTCGTAGATGCCCTTGAGCGCCGTGGCGTGCTCGGGCTTCTTCATCCCGAGCAGCGCCCGCTTGAGCGCCTGGACCGCCGCCGGAGGCAGTCCCGGGCGGGCGCAAATGCCCGCCTCCGGGATCTCCGGCGTCTCGGCGATCGAGACGAGCTGCGCCACAAGCGCGGGATCCTTCAGGTGGACCTGGGGCGCCATGTCGAAAGTGGTGGCGGCGTCCACCCGGCCCTGGAGGACTGCGCGCAGCGCCGCCTCGTGCGTGCCCGCGAAGAGGGCGTCCTTGAAGAATGTCTTCGGATCACGGTCACGGACCAGCCCGCGCTTCATCAGCAGCACCATGGGATAGATGTAGCCCGAGCTCGAGGCCGGATCCACGAAGGCGACCGTGCGGCCGCGCAGCTCCTCGATATGCTTGATCCCGCTCGCCTCGCGAACGTAGAAGCTCGCCTTGTAGGCGGTCCGGTTCTCCCAGACATCCCGCACGAGGATCTCGCAGCCGGCTTCGCGCCGGGCCAGGACATAGCCCACCGGATGGACGAAAGCCAGGTCCACGCGCCGACTCCTGAGCGCCTCGATGACCCCGGCGTAGTCCGATGCGACCTGCGCGCGTACCGGCACGCCCGAGAGCCGCGCGAGGACCGCCACGAAGGCGTCTGCGGACTCCTGGAGCGCCGTGGGGTCTCGTGAGGGCGTGAACGCCATGACCAGCGGCTTCTCGAGCGCCGAAGCGC
>JBKPBU010000414.1:0-7653 GCA_046727015.1 Candidatus Methylomirabilota bacterium
GCCAGCGCGCCAGCGGGCGCAGGGCCGACTCGCCGGCCATTGCTAAGCCCTGGAAGAAGCCCGGCAGGGGGCGGCCCACCTTGAAACCGAAGGTCGCGAGGTAGGGCAGGCCGACGAAGGGCTCGGCCCTCACGAGGTGGAACGGCAGGCCGGTGTCGCGGAGCCTCGCCAGGGCCAGGTAGGGAATGGCCGCATTGCCGTCGAGCGCGGCCTTGGCCTCGGACTCGAAAGGCCGGGCCACGTCCACTCCGAGCCGGCAATCCTCCTGGTGAAAGAAGCGGTAGAGCACCCACGACGGCAACGTGATCCACGGTTCGACCATCGCGAGCCTGCCGCCCGGCTTGAGCACGCGAGCGGCCTCGGCGAGGAAGTCCAGCGGCCGCGGCAGGTGGTGGAGCGTGTCCACCATCACGACGGCCCCGACACTGGCGGAGCGAAAGGGCAGGACGTCGGCGTCGCAGCGGACGTCCACGGAGAGTCCCGGGACGACGTCGGTGGCGACGAGCGACGGCGCGGACTCCTTGAAGAAGCCGGGCCCCGAGCCGACCTCGACCACGGGCCGGCGTGCCGCCACCGCCCCCAGCAGCCGCTCGAACCACTCGCGGTACACGGCGCGGAGCTCCGGGCGCGCCTGCCACGCCGCGCGATGCCGCGCCAGGGTGAGCGCATCGCTCATGCCGCGAAGAAGAGGCGCCCCGCCGCCAGCGCGGACATGCGCAGCAGGAGCCACCCATCGGCGAAGCGGCTGATGTTCGGCGCGCCGTAGGTACGTTCGCGGTAGCGCACGGGAATCTCGAGGATGCGGAGGTTGAGCTTCGCGGCCCCGAAGATCAGGTCGAAGTCGCCGTACGGATCGAAGTCGCCGAAGTGGGCTCGGCCGGCCGCGAGATGGGCGTAGTCCTCGCGCCAGAGAACCTTGGTGCCGCAGAGCGTGTCCTTGATGGCCTGGCCGATCAGGACGCTCAGGAGCAGGCCGAAGGAGCGGTTGCCGAGCAGGTTCAGGAATCGCATGGCCTTGGGGTCCATGGTGTAAACGAGGCGCGAGCCCATCACGAACTCGCCCGCTCCCGATACCATGGCCTCGTAGAACTGCGGAAGATCCTCCGGCGCCACTGAAAGATCCGCGTCGAGAATGATGAGCATGTCCCCGGTGGCATGCGCGAAGCCGAGGCGCACTGCGTCGCCCTTGCCCGTGCCGCTCTGGACCATGACCTTGATGTCGCGCTCCGGATGGGCCGCCGCCACCCGCCGGCACTCCTCGAGCGTCTCGTCCTTCGAGTGCCCTTCGACGAAGATGAGCTCCGTGTGGGAGCCGAGCGCGGGTAACCGCCGGACCACCTGCTCGATGTTGCCCTTCTCGTTCCGGCAGGGACAGACGACGGTCACCCTCGGCGGCCGGGGCGTGGCGCGGGGGATCGGCCTCGCGACGACCCAGTTGGTCCACACGAACCAGCGGGCGACAGGCAGGTGCGCGAGGAAGCGATTGGCCCAGCGGCTGACGGGGCCGAGTCTCAGCGGCAGCAGGATGTGCCCGCGCGAGCGCACCGTCTCGAAGCCGGCAAGCCGGAGCAGGTTCTCGACGTCGCCGACCGTGGTCCAGTTGAGCAGCGGCAGCGGGTACTTGAGTCCAAGGGCTTCGAGCAGGTGCACGACCGGCTGCCAGACCCGGCTGTACCAATTGATGACGATGCGCGTTCCCGGGTGCGAGACGGCGCGTAGCCGTTCGAGCGCCGCCCGGATGTCGAAGAGGTAGCCGACGAGATCGGAGAGGATGATGTAGTCGAACTCGCGGCCGGGCAGCTCGAGCCGCTCGGCCGCCACGTGATGGAACTCGAGACGCGGATGACGCCGCGCCGCCTGCTCCACCATGGCGCCCGAGAGATCCACGCCCACGCCGTCGGAGGGCTCGAGGGAGGCCAGGAGGTCGCCGGTGCCGCAACCCACCTCGAGCACGCGGGCGCCGCGAGGCACGTAGAAGCTCGCCAGCGAGGCGATGGTTTGGTGATACCCGGGATTGCGGGTGCGCCAGTAGTCGACGCGGCCCGCGTAGTCGTCGAAGAACGCCTCGAAGCCGGCGAGATACTCGTCCAGCGCGGCCGGCGGCCGCTCGCTCCGCACCCGGCGCGCCCAGCGGATCGCGTCGCTGGCGGCCACGCTAGGAGCGGTCGCCTCCCTGGCCGAGGTACCACTCGACGGTGCGCTCGAGGCCGACCTTGAACGGCGTGCGCGCCGTGAAGCCGAACGCCGCCGCCGCCCGGGAGGTGTCCAGCGCCCGTCGCGGCTGGCCGTCGGGACGGCTCGCGTCCCAGACGAGCGCGCCCTGGTAGCCGACGATCGCCTGGATCAGCTCGGCCAGCTCCCGCGTGGAGATCTCCGAGCCCGAGCCGAGGTTGACCGGCTCGCTCGAGCCGTAGCGCTCGGCGGCCAGCACCACGGCCTCCGCCGCATCTTCCACGTAGAGGAACTCGCGGGTGGCCCGGCCGGTGCCCCAGCACGTGACCGACGGCGCCGAGGCGCGCTTGGCCTCGAGGCACTTGCGGATGAGCGCGGGGATGACGTGGGAGCTCTCGAGGTCGAAGTTGTCCCGCGGGCCGTACAGGTTGACCGGCAGCAGATTGATCGAGTTGAAGCCGTACTCCTGGCGGTAGGCCTCCGACTGGACCATCAGCATCTTCTTGGCGAGCCCGTAGGGCGCATTGGTCTCTTCCGGATAGCCGATCCAGAGGTCCGACTCCTTGAACGGCACCGGCGTGAATTTCGGATACGAGCAGACGGTGCCGATGGCGACGAACTTCTCGACGCCAGAGAGCCGGCCCTGCTCCATCATCTGGGCCCCCATCATCAGGTTCTTGTAGAAGAAATCGCCGGGATGCTTCTGGTTCGCGCCGATGCCGCCCACCACGGCCGCGAGGTGGATCACGATGTCCGCGCTCGCGTCGAGGTAGGCGCGCCGCACCGCCGCCGGATCCACGAGGTCGTAGTCCCGGCTCCGAGGCACGAAGATTTCCTTGGCGCCCTCGGCCCGCAGGCGGTCCACCACGAAGGATCCGAAGAAGCCCGCGCCGCCGGTGACCATCACGCGGCGCGCGGACCAGAACGACGCCCGGTCGGCCACGGCCCTCAGCGCTGCGCGGTCTCCGCCAGCTTGCGCCAGCGGCGGCGGGTGTAGAAGCGGTCCACGAACCACTTCGCGTAGCGCGTGTCCTCGCTGCCCGTGGTGGCGGCCTTGACGAGCGTGCGGAGGACCCGCAGCGGGCGGAACATGAAGGAGAGCAGGTAGAAATTCCAGAACATCCACATCATGGTCCAGTAGAGGCGCCGCGTGCTGATGGCGTCCGCGTAGGACGGCGCCTTCTGCGTGTAGAAGTCCATGGGCGAGACGAAGAAGTCGTCATCCAGTTGGATTTTGCCTTCTCTCTGGAGCCGCGTGAAGAGCTCCGAGCCAGGGTACGGCACGAACTTCGACACGGCGACGTCGTACACGCCGAGCCACGCCATCTTCCGGATGAGCCGGATCGACTGCCGGAGCGTCGCCGGCGTGTCGTCGGGAAAGCCGATGACGATGAAGCACGACAGCTTGAGCCCGCGCTTGACGGCGATCCTCATGGATTCGAGCATCCGTCCGAGATCGACCTGCTTCTTGATGACCTTGAGGATTTCCGGCGAGCCGCTCTCCGGCGCGAAAGCGAGCGCCCGGCAGCCCGAACGGTACAGGAGGTCGGCGACCTCGGCGTCGAACACGTCGGCGCGGGTGCCGCTCGGCATCTGCCAGGTGATGCGCAGGTCGCGGGCGATCAGCTCCCGGCAGAAGTCGATGATCCACTGGCGCTTGATGATCGACGTCAGGTCCTGGAAATCGAAGTTCGTCACGCGGTACTTGCGGACGTAGAGCTCCATCTCGTCGGCCACCAGCCGTGGCTCGCGCGGGATCCAGCGCTGGGTCCACATGCCGGGGTTGGAGCAGAAGGTGCACTGGAATGGACAGCCGCGCGTCGCCAGCAGCGGCATCGAGCGGCCCATGTTGGCGCCGTTGATCTGGTGGCGCGCGATGTACTCCTCGATCGGGAAGGAGTCCCAGTCTGGCGGCGCGATCGCGTCCACGTCTTTCTTCCGCGCCGAGAGCCCCGTCTTGACCACGCGGTCGCCGTCCCTGAAGGCGATCCCCCTGACCTGCCCCAGCGGCCGGCCCTCCCGCCTTGCGCGGAGCAGCTCCAACACCGTGTCCTCCCCCTCGCCCAGCACCACCGCGTCGAAGGGGCTCTGCCCGAGCACGTTCTCGGGCACCGCGGTACCGTGCTCGCCGCCCAGGATCATCCAGGCATCGGGGAACTTCTCCCGTACCGCCCAGGCGAGCTTGTTCACGAGCGGCCACAGCGTGGAGAACATGCAGGCGACGCCGATCACGTCCGTGTCCGGGTGGATCCGGGTCGTGATCTCGTCGAAGGACAGCCCCTGGATCATGAAGTCGTCGCGGTCGGCATAGGGACGCACGACGTCGAGGGCTTCGCCGGTGCCGTCGATGACCTGGTAGGGGAAGCCCGCGTCCTTGATGGCGGCCGCGATGTAGGCAAGCCCCAGCGGCGGGTTGGGCGAGTGCATCTGGAGGCCCGAGAAGGTCTTGATGCCCGGCGGGTTGATCAGAGTGATCATGGCCGTGCACCTACCGTAGCACGAATCGGGCCAACCCTCGGTCCTCTTGGGGGCGCAGCGCAAGCCCCGGAAACATGTGTCGGAGCATCGGAAACCCGCGCCCGCCTGACGAGAGCCGCCTGACCATTCCCGGCAAACCCGGCCCGCAAATCGGCAGGTCTGAGGACTAGTCCTAGTCCCGTCTCACGCACAGGGCGAAGAGCTTGTTCGAGAGCCTGAGCCCGATCCGTGACTTCCTGAGCTTGCCCAGCCATCGGACATGCCCTTCGCCGGGGATCGCGGTGCCCTCCAGATGCACGCGCGCGAAGCGACGCTGGAGCAGCCGCTCGAGCCGTCCCGCCGAGAGCGGCGAGATGTGGGTCGGGTCGTCCTTGAGGCGCGCCCAGCTCCGCTGGCGAAGGGCCGCCCGGACATCGAAGAGCCGCTTCATCGGATAGTTCGGCGTGGTCAGTGCGAGCCGGCCCCCCGCACGCAACACGCGGGCCGTCTCATCCAGACTCGCGGCGGGGGAGCGCGTGTGCTCGATCACCTCCATGAAGCTGACGAGATCGAATGCGCCGGGCTTGAAAGGAAGCGCTTCCGACTGGGCGACCACCACCGGGAATCCCTTGGCCAGGATACGGCGGGCGCGCAGCAGGCTGATCTCGCAGGCCACGAGTCGCGCGCCCGGCGGCAGCAGGGGCGCCAGGAGCTCGAGATAGCGGCCGTCCCCGGCGCCGAGGTCCAGCACGGAGCGGGGTCCCTCCCGGGCCAACGCGCGAAGTCTCGCGGCAACGAACTCGGGTAGTGCCTCGTCCATGCGGACGTCACGCGCGTAACCCTCGAAGAGCTCGGTCAGAGATCGAGAGCCGGACACGGACTGGACGAAACTGATCTCCGCCTTGAGCAGAGCGTGGACGTCGTACAGGCGGAGCGCCTTCGCGCGCGCGCGCTCTCCGAGCCCGCGGGCGAGCGCGCGATCCGCCAGGAGCCGCTCGACCGCGCGCGCGATGTCCGCCACGTCCTCGGGGTCGAAGAGGAGGCCGGTGACGCCGTCCTCCACGATCGAGGGAATGCCGCCGCGCGCGGATGCCGCGCAGGGCAGCCCGCAGGCCATGGCCTCGATGAGCGCCTTGGGATTGCCCTCGGTGAGGGACGGCAGCACGAAGCAGTCCGCCGATCTGAACTGCTGCGGCAGCCGGCCGTGCGGGACAACGCCCAGGAACTCCGCCGTCACGCCGGCCTCCCGCGCTCGCCTCTCGAGATCGCCGCGCAGGCTGCCGTCGCCCACGAGGCGGAGCTTCAGCGACGGCTCTCTCAGCAGGGCGAGCGCCTCGATGAGCCTGGCCACGTTTTTTTCCTGCCCGAGGCGACCGACGTAGAGCACGGTGCGCCCGGAGGCGGGCCGGACCTCCGGCGCAGGGGAAAAGCTGTCAGTGTCCACGCCGTTCGGGAAGTAGGCGAGCCGTGGCCGGGTCGGGTGGGAAGCCAGCACGCTCTCCATCTGGCGCGACGTCACGATCACGCCGGCCGCCCGAGGGAACGCCGCGCGCCCGAGCCACCGGTAGAGCCGCGGCTTGAGCCGCGACCCGGCAATCCGGGCGACCTCACCGTAGTCATAGCCATACGTGACGACGAACGGGATCCCGTCGAGCAGCCGCGTGACGAGGGCCGGCACGACGCCTGAGAACTGCTCGATCCGGAGCGCCTCGCACTCGCGAAGCTGGCGCCGGTAGAGGAAGGGCAGGAGGAAGGCGTACGCGCGCGCAGGCCACCGTCCGCGCTTGGGCAGGAGGACGATCTTGTCGAGGAGGAGCGGATCGCTGGTGAAATCGCCGAGCGATTCGCGAAAGTAGCTGACGTAGTAGACCCGGTCGTAGCTCTCGCAATAGTGGCGGAGATCGTAGTTGAGGAGCCGCTCGTGCTGGCCCGTGCGCCGGAGGTCCGTGAGCCCGCTGCCGAAGGCGGGCAGGATGCCGATGGTCCGGAGCGGCAGAATCATCGGCGCATCTCCCCCCCGCGTTTCTCGCCAGAGACGGGCCCGTAGGCGCGAAGGAGCTCGTCCACGATGCGGTCGTCGCTGAACTTCACTGCCACCGTCTCGGCGGCCCGCCGGCCGAGCGCCAGGCGGAGATCGGGGTCGGCGAGCAGATCTTCGATCGCCCGCGCCAGGGCGTCCGGGTCGCTCCGCTCGACCAGGAGTCCCGTGGACTTGTCGTCCACCGCCTCGGGCGTGCCGCCTATCCTGGTACCGATCACGGGCTTGGCGAAAGCGGCCGCCTCCAGCGGGACGCGGCTGAAAGGCTCGGGCCAGACCGCGGGGTGCACCACCACGTCGGCCAGCGCGTAGAGCTTCCCCACCTCCGCGTGCGAGCGGCTCCCCAGGAGGCGGACTTCCGCGCTGCGGGGAAACCACTCGGGCGGACCCTCCCCGACCGCCACGAAGCACGTCCCGGGCATGTGCGCCGTCACGATCCGGGCCGCCTCCGCGAAGACGGGGAAGCCCTTGCCCGGGGAGCACTTGCCGACATAGAGCACCAGCGGATGCGCGGGCAGGCCGAAGTCGGCGAGAGCCCGGCTCCGGTCGAATCCGGCTGCGGCCGGGGGCGGAGGCAGGTTGTACACGACGTGACCCCGCTCGGCGCGAATCCGGCCGGCACGGCCGTAGATGTCGAGGAGGCTCCGGCTCACGGCGGTAACACCTCGCACCCGGCGGACGAGCGCCCCTTTGAGCCGGGCGTCGAGGTAAAGAAGTGCCAGCGAGCAGCGTATCCGAAGCTTGCGGAGCGCGCCGGCGCGAATGTACCGGCCGAAGAAATCCGGCACGCACTCGCGCTGGAGCTTGGCGGACCCGCAGTCGGACGGCACGTGAGTGTGCCGCAACAGGCAGGTCGTGATGGGACAGATGAGACCGAAATCGCGAAGCGAGAGGAAGACGGGCTTGCGGAGCCAGCGGCCGGCCAGGAAGGCGCCGACCAGCGCGTGCTTCTCCTGCGCGTGGAGCACGTCGGCACCGGCCCGGCG
>JBKPBU010000415.1:0-11414 GCA_046727015.1 Candidatus Methylomirabilota bacterium
GTTCGGCCACCTCGACATCCTCATCAACAATGCCGGCATCAACTCGGACAAGACCTTCGTGAAGATGGACCACGCCTCGTGGCGCAAGGTCCTCGCCATCAATCTCGACGGGGTCTTCAACTGCACCAAGGTCTTCATCGATCAGATGATCAAGCAGAATTACGGGCGGGTCGTGAACATCACATCCGTCATCGGACAGATCGGAAACTTCGGCCAGGCCAACTACGCCGCCTCGAAAGCCGGCGTGGCGGCCATGACCAAGTCGCTCGCGAAGGAGCTGGCCGCCAAAGGCGTGACCATCAACGCGGTCGCCCCTGGCTTCACGGAGACGGAAATGATCGACGCGATCCCGGAGAAGGTGCGGAACAAGCTTCTCGAGCAGATCCCGATGCGGCGCTTCGCCAAATCCGGGGAGGTGGCGCGGGCCTGCGTGTATCTCTGCTCGAGCGACGGCGACTATATCACCGGCGCCGAGCTCTCCATCAACGGCGGCCTGTTCATGTGAGGGCCGACCGTCAGCGGCGCTCGGCGCCGCCGACGCCCGCCAGGACTGAGAGGGCCGAGAGGCCCATCATTCCCAGGACGGCGGTGCCTTGGGCGGCCCAGGCCCACGGCCCAAGCGTCCAGAGCGAGAGGAGTCCCGTTCCTGCCTGGGGCTGGACGTACTCCACGCCGGTCTTCGAGGGCATCACCAGCGCCTCACCGGTCAGCACCTCTTCCCCGCGCTGATTGCTGCACACGGTTTTCATGCGGACCCGGTTGCGCTCGCTCAAGACCTCGACGACTTCCACCCGCGCCGTGATGACATCGCCGAAGAGCACCGGCTTGAGGAACTTCAGATCCTGGGCAAGATAGATGGCGCCTGGCCCCGGGAGCCGGGTCCCGATCACACTCGAGATCAGCCCCGCGGTCCAGATGCCGGGGGCGATCGGTTCTTTGAACATGGTGGTGGCCGCGTACTCCCGGTCTGCGTGCACCGGGTTGTAGTCGCCGACCGCGTCCACGAACGAGGCCACGTCGCCGTCGTTCACGCGCCGCACGACCTGCGCGGTGTCCCCGACCCGGATGTCCTCGATGGTGAGGCCGATCATTCACGCTCCTTCTTGGAAGCGGAGGCGGCCGCGTCGAGCCGCGCGAGTACCGCGTCGATGCGATCCTCCACGGCTTCGATTTTTTCCTCGAGTCCCGCGATCTGCTTGGCGAGCCCGATCACCTGGCTGCGGGACGGCAGGCCGAGCGAGGCGACACCGGCTTCGACCTGCTGCTCGGCCGCCTTCTTGACGGGCGCCGCCACGGAGAGAAATCCTTCGAGCTGCTTGCCCATGGCCTGAGCGAAGCTCTCGGTGCCCATGGCCTGCTCGAGGACCTTCGACCACGCCGCGATCCACTGGTCGAGGAACTGCTTCCATTGCGTCAGGAGGTCGGGCGATACCGTGCCCTGCGTCATGACCTTGGACCAGGCCTGCATGCCCTGATCCATGAACGGCCGCCAGAACGCCTGGGGATCGACGGGCTGCCCCTGCCCCGCCATCTTGAGCCAGGCCTGAGTGCCCTCGTCCACCTGCTTCTTCCAGAGGTCGAAGAGCTGCTGGGCGCCCGTGTTGTCAGCCATGATCCGCCTCCTTGCTACGACCGTGCCGCGAGCCAGCTGGAGACTTTGGGCCAGCAGTGCACAGCGGCGCCCCGTCCCGCGATCAGCGAGATGTGCCCGCCCGGAAGCTCGATGTACTCCTTGTCCGTGCTGGCCACCGATTGAATGAGCGGCCGGACACACCCCGGCGGAGCGATATTGTCTTCCTTGGCGCCGACGGCCAGCACGGGGCAGCGGATGTTTCCGAGCCGGACCGGCCTGCCCGCCATCGTGAGCTCGCCCTTGATCATCCGGTTCTGCTGGTAGTAGTCCTTGACCCACTGCCTGAAGAATTCCCCGGGAAAGGGCAGGTACTCGTTCGCCCACTTGTTGAGCGCGTTGAAGCCGGCGACATACTCTGGGTTCCAGAGGTTCCACCAGAGGTTGAGATTGGTGGAGAGATCCATCGTCGGCTTGAGGAGCTTGAAGCCCATCTTGACCATGTCGGCAGGGATCGCGCCGAGCGTGTCCACGTACTTGTCCGCGTCGAAGTAGCGGGCGTCGAGCCAGAGACCGAAGAGCCCCACCTGGCTGAAGTCGACGGGCCCGGCCATGTCGACGTAGTTCTTGAGGGGGAACTCGGGCGTGCTGCCCAGCCAGGAGAGCGAGAGCGGGGCGCCCATGCAGTAGCCGAGCACCGACATCTCACTCGCGCCGGAGCTCTCGAGGGCCTTGCGCGCCAGCCGCGGCAGGATCCTGGTTACGGCGTGCTCGAGCGTGAGGCCGTTGTCCTCGGGACCGAACACGCCCCAGTCCACGAGGTAGAAGTCGAAACCCTGCGCGGTCATGTGCTCGATGAACGAGCCGTTGTGCATGAGGTCGAAGATGTACGGGCGGCTGATGCCGAGATTGGGCACGAAGAGGAGCGGCGTCTTGACGGTGCGCTTGGAAGCGTAGCGCCAGAGCCGCGACTTGCCCGTGCGATAGATCTCTTCACGCGGGGTGGGCCCGACCTCGGGCTCCTTCGGGCTCATCACCATCTCGCTGAAGTGCTTCATGCGCAGCGCGTTCCTGCGTATCTCTTCCTGCCAACGGCCCAGTATTTCCGGCGACATGGTCGGCATTTCGGGCGTCATGGTGAACAGTTCGTCCTTCATCTGCGACTCATAGGCATCTGCGACTCATAGGCATCCGCGACTCGTACGCGTCCCGCACTTCATGGGTATCGCACCTCATGGCGCGTAAATGAACTGCTCTTTAGATAACGTTACACTGGACTGACGCTCCGCGTCAACACAATCACACGACCGCTCGGGCGATGAACCCGGGTGTCCTCTCCCTCCGGCCGCCCGGAGGGAGAGGACACAGATCGGACGGCTAGGCCTGGAAGAGGCTGCCGAGCTTCATGGCCAGCCCCATGTCGCCCTTGAGCTTGAGCTTGCCCGACATGAATGCCATCTGGCCGTTGAGCTTCCCGCCGATCATGTCGAGCCAGTCCGGGGAGGCCATGGTGATGGTCAGGTCGGCGGCCGCGGCCGGCCCCGGGTTGACGGCGCAGGTGCCGTCCTTGATGACGGCGTGCCAGGTGCCGCCGCCGTCGCCGCTGATGTCGTACTGGATGGTCTTGTTGACCCCCGCGGCGCTGGCGGCCTTGAACTTGGTCGGCATCAGGTCGAAGGTCTCTTTCACTGTCGGCATAGTGGCTCCTCCTCTCGTGGTCTAGAAAGTGAACAGGTCCATTCCGCCCGTCACGGTCAACACCGCGCCCGTGATGTAGCGCGCGCGCTCCGAGCACAGAAACGTAATCGCGCTCGCGACGTCTTCCGGCTGCCCCTCCGCCTGCAGGGCCACGCGCTTGACCATGCGCTCGTACATGGGCGACAGGGTGGCGTTCGGCCCGATGATGCCGGGCGCGATGACATTCGAGGTGATGTTGTAGCGGGCGCCCTCGAGCGCCACCGACTTGGCGAAGCCCACGAGGCCCATCTTCCCCGTGGCGTATGCGGTTTGACCGAAGCCGCCCATGAGCCCGGCGATCGACGCCATGCAGATCACGCGTCCCCACTTGCGCTCGCGCATGCCCGAGAACACCGCCTTGGTGACGTTGTAGGTGCCCGTGAGGTTGACCTGGATATTCACATCCCAGTCGCTGTCCTGCATGTCCTTGAGCTGGCCCAAGGTGTAGATGATGCCGGCGTTGTTCACGCAGATGTCCACGGGTCCGACCTCGCTCTGGGCCCGGGCGACGACCTCGGCGAGCTGGGCGCGGTTCGTGATATCCACTTCGTAGCCGCGCGCCACGCCGCCTTGGGCAGATATCTCCCCGGCCGTCTCGGCGGCGCCCTCGGCGTTGAGGTCGAGAACGACGATTTTGCAGCCCTCCGATGCGAGCGCGAGACAGTCGGCCTTGCCCAGGCTGCGCGCGCCTCCGGTGACGAGAGCGACGCGCCCCTTGATGCCGAGATCCATCGCTACCTGCCTTTGAACTGGGCCGGGCGCTTCCCGAAGAAGGCCTGGATGCCCTCGCCCGCGTCCTCGGTCTTGAGCACCTTGTCGAAGGCGCGGGTTTCGATCTCGAGGGCCTGGTCGATGGGCGCGTGCATACCGTCGTCCACTGCTTCAATGATGAGCCGCGTGGCGACGGGCGGTCGCTTGGCGATTTCCCGTGCCAGCGCCTTGGCGTCGTTGAGCGTCTCGCCTTCCCTGGACAGGCGGTTGACGAGCCCGATGCGGTAGCACTCCTGCGCGGGGATCTGCGTGCCCAGGATCAGGTGCTCGAGCGCCACCCCCCGCCCGACCAGTCGCGGGAAGCGCTGGGTGCCGCCGTAGCCGGGAATGATGCCGAGGTTCGACTCCGTCTGCCCCATCCGCGCCGTGTCCTTGAGGATGCGGATATGGCAGGCCATGGAGATTTCGCAACCGCCGCCGAGCGCGTGACCGTTGATGGCCGCGATGACCGGCTTGGGGAAGCGCTCGATGCGCCGGAGCACGGAATTGCCGAAGCGGATGAAGGACGTCACGTCCGGGCCGGAGAAGGCCGAGCCCAGGTCCGCCCCGGCGCAGAAGATCTTGTCTCCCGCGCCCGTGATGATGAGGCATCTCACCGCGGCGTCGGACTCGATCTCGGACAGCACGGCGTTCAGCTCCCTCATCAGCGCCTCGCTGATGGCGTTGGCGGGCGGGCGATTGAGCGTCAAGACCGCGAGGCCATCCTCGCGGCTCAGGTTCATCGTCTCGTACGGCATTGACGGTCTCCTATGACGTGGGGGCGGCGACGCCCTGGAGGAAGATCTCGGCGACGGCGTCCGCGGTGTCTACGAGCCGGTAACCGCGCTTGCCGAGCACCCAGGACGTGGCCATCTGGTCCATGGCCCCGAACAATATTTTGGTGGCCACTTTCACCGGCAGGCCGGAACGGAAGCGCCCCTCGGCCACGCCCTCCTCGAGCACCGAGCCGATCAGGGCGAAGTAGGCGCCGATCTCCTGGCTCGAAGCACCGCGGAAAAACTTCTGTCCTTGCCTCAGCTCCACCTGCACGACCTCGGCCAGATCCGGACTCTCCTCGAGGATGCGGAAATGCAACGACACGAGCCGGCGAATCTTGCTGGCGGCGTCGGCCTCGCCGGCAATGGCCTTGCGCAGGACGCCGACGAAGTCGGCCATCTTGTCGCGGAACAAGGTAACCAGGATATCGTCCTTGGTCTTGAAGTAGAGGTAGATGGTGCCCGCGGCGATCCCGGCCTCGCGGGCTATGTCGGAGACGCGCGAGTTGTAGTACCCCTTGCGGGCAAAGACCCGCACGGCGGCTTCGATGATCTGCTGCGGCTTGTCGGGGTCACGCATGACGGATGACTGAACCGCCGTTCATTCTACGTGCGCTTGCCGGGCGGGTCAATCCGGTTCTCGGTAAAACTACGGTCAGGCGCGGGGAGCGAGCAGCGAGTCGATGTACGAGCGCAGCCGGGTGAAATCGGGGACGGCGAGGTTGGCGAACACCAGCACCGCGCCTCGGGCATCCACCTCCCACACGACGGCGCGAATGCGCATGGGACCCTGCGTGTCCTCGGGAGTGACCGTGACCACGACCATGTCCCCCGGCGTCAACCGTTCGTCGGTGGCGACGCGGGCGCCCACGGACGACAGGTCCACGGTGTGTCCATGGGTGTTACCCGCGTGCCCCTCGATCTGCACGGGCAGCTCGATGCCCACGCGCTCGGCCCGTCGCCGGAGGTCCCAGGTGGGCACGAATGCCTTGACGCGCTCGGCCGCGCCGACCGGCAGCTTGCCAAAATCCACGCCGATGCCTCCGGGGTCACGCCGGACCACCTCGGCCGCGATCTCGATCTCACCCCCGTCGCGCGGCAGGGTCACCCGGAGCTTGACGGCTTCTCCGACCGCGACGTCGGAGTTGACGCGAAGCTTCATGCCCGAGAGGCTCACATCGATGACCTCGCCGGTCACCAGACGCCCGTCGGAATCCTCCACGATGGCCGGCCACGGCACGGTCACCCGCGGGTTGCGTCGGCGTTCCCGCTCGATCAGGGCCCCTTCCTGGACCTCGGGCTCGGACTCGCGCCTGATCGGGGGATTCATAAGCTACTACGCTGACCGGGTTCGGCCCCCCTGTCAAGTTTCGCTGAGACGCCCTGTCTTGACCACCCAGATGGTGCCGCGTAGCATGCGCCCATGACGATCAAATACCGGATCGGAATCATGCCCGGGCCCTGGCCGCCGGGGCGGGAGAGCGGGCAGTTCCTGTTTACTCTCGCGGAGTTCTGCGAAGCCAGCGACATCGATTCGATCTGGCTCTCTGACCGCCTCTCCTCACCCGCTCCGGTGCCCGAGGTCATGACCTCGCTGTCGGCGATAGCCGCCCGTACCCAGAAGCTCAAGTTCGGCCCGAGCGTGCTGGTCCTCCCCTATCGCACCCCGGTGGTGGCGGCGAAGGAAATGGCCACGATCGACTGGCTGTCGCGTGGACGCCTCTTCCCGGCCGTGGGAGTTGGCGTCGAGCTGCCGCGAGAGTTCGACGCCTCGGGTGTGCCCTTCAAGGAGCGGGGCCGGAGGACCGACGAAGCGATCCGGGTGATCCGTCTCCTCTGGACTCAGGACGAAGTGACCTTTCAGGGCGAGTTCTTCAAGCTCGACCGGGTCACGATTTTTCCGAAGCCCTGGCAGAATCCGCCGCCCATCTGGATCGGCGGCAAGAGCGAGGCGGCGCAGAAGCGCACGGCGCGGCTCGGCGACGGCTGGATCCCGTCCTTCATCACTCCCGAGGAGTTCCGGGTGGGCGTGCAGAAGGTGCAGGAGCTCGCGGCGGCGGCGAGCAGGCAGGTCCCCGAAGACCACTTCGGGACGCTCATCAACTACACGGTGGCCGCAAGCGAAGCCGAGGCGCTGGCGCTGGCCCAGCCCTATATCCCGCGGGGCCGCGTGGACGAGACGACCATGCGAGCCTGCACGGCCTTCGGTCCCGTCGAGGTGCTGGCCTCGCGCATCGAGGAGTACGCCAAGGGCGGGGGCTCGAAGTTCATCCTGCGCCCGCTCTGCGCGCCGGAGCGCATGCTCGAGCAGCTCGCCTTCGCATCCGAGCACGTCATCCCCGAGTATCACCGGCGGTAGGAGCTCCCGGCGGAGCTCCCGGTAGACGCGCCCTCCCGCTCGCTGCGCGTCAAGATATCGGCGAGCAGGACGGGGTCGATGTTGCCCCCCGACAGGACGATGCCGACGCGAGAGCCCTTGGGCATGGGCAGCCTGCCCGCGAGGACAGCGGCGGCGGGGACGGCGCCCGTGGGCTCCACCAGGATCTTGCAGCGAAGCAGCAGGAAGCGCACCGCCTCCTCGATCTCCCTGTCCGAGACCAGCAGCACGTCGGCGAGGTTCCGCATGTTGATCGGGAAGGTCAGCACGCCCGGCGAGAGGTTGCGGATGCCGTCGGCGATGGTGGGCGGGGGCGCGATGGTCACCCGCTCGCCCTTCCTGAACGAGAGATAGGTGTCGTTGGCGGTGTCCGCCTCGACGCCGTAGATCTTCGTCGCCGGACGGAGCGCCCTCGCCACCGTGCCGCAGCCGGCCATGAGCCCGCCGCCGCCCATCGGAGTCAGCAGGGCGTCGAGGTCTGGAACCTCTTCCATCAGCTCGAGCGCCGCCGTCCCCTGCCCCGCCATGATGGCGGGGTCGTCGTAGGGCGGGACGAGGATGCGGCCCGTCTTCGCCGTCAAGTCCCTCGCGCGCGCTTCGCGATCCTCGGTCTGCCTGTCGTAGTACACCACCTCGGCGCCGTAGCCCCTGGTCGCCGCCACCTTCAACGCGGGCGCGTCGGTCGGCATCAGGAGAATGGCCGAGGTGCCCGTGAGCCTGGCGGCGAGGGCCACCCCCTGCGCATGGTTGCCCGAGGAAAAGCCGACCACGCCGCGCGCGCGCTCCTCGTCGCTGAGGGTCAGGAGCTTGTTGAGCGCCCCGCGGATCTTGAAGGCGCCCGCCCGCTGGAGATTCTCGCACTTGAAGAAGACGTGGCAGCCGCACCGCTCGTCGAACGAGCGGCTCGTGATGACGGGCGTGCGGTGAATGCGCCCCTTGAGGCGGGCGGCCGCGGCGCGAACGTCCTCGATACCGATGGCGCTCATCTGGCGCGATTATAGAGTACGCGTCGGCGCGCGGGGTATACTTCGCATATGCGAACGCTCTCCGTCCTCATCTCCGCCGCATTACTCCTCCAGGGTTGCACTCTCGTCGACATCGACCTCCAGCCGCGCATCCACCCGCTCAAGGAGGAGACGGTCGAGGGCACGGGCACGTCCAAGATCCTCCTCATGGACGTCTCGGGCGTGCTCTCCGACGAGTCGGGCAGCGTGGTGCTGGGCACGCCCCCGCCGCGTGTCCCGATCGTGGCGCGGGTCCGCGAGGAATTGCAGAAGGCCGAGGACGACGACAACGTCAAGGCGCTGATCGTGCGCATCAACAGCCCGGGCGGCACCATCACGGCGTCCGACCTCATCTATCGCGAAATCGAATCGTTCAAGACCCGGCGGAAGATCCCGGTGGTGGCGGTGATGATGGACGTGGCCGCCTCGGGCGGCTACTACGCCGCGCTCGCCGCGGACTCCATCGTCGCCCTGCCGACGACGGTCACGGGCTCGATCGGCGTCATCATGCTCGCGGTCAACGCCCAGGGACTGATGGAGAAGATCGGCGTGGCCCCGCTCGCCATCAAATCGGGCGAGATGAAGGACGCCGGCTCGCCCTTCCGGCCGCTCTCCGCTCAGGAGCGCGCGGTCTTCCAGTCGGTCATCGACCAGATGTACGGGCGCTTCGTGACCTTGATTGCCCGCTCGCGGAAGATCCCGGAGGACCGCGTGCGGACGTTCGCCGACGGGCGGATCTACACGGCCGAGCAAGCCAAGGCCCTCGGCCTCGTGGACGATATCGGCTACATGGAGGACGTGGTGGCGTCCGCGCGCAACGCCGCCGGGCTCAAGGAAGCGAGGGTCATCATGTACCGGCGCCCGAAGGACTACCGCGCCAACTTCTATTCGGCCGCGCCCGCTCCCACGCCGGGCCTCGCGAGCTCGCTCCAGCAGTTGACGGCTCTGCTCAGCGGCTCGGGACCACGCTTTCTCTACCTGTGGTGGCCCTGAGCCTGACCGGCTACCGATAAGAGGCCGCCGGCGACCGCCTGTTACGAGGGCGGAAGCGGCTTGCGAAACGCGTCGTGGCAGGAGGCGCAGGCGACGCGACCGAAGTCCTTCATGATGTCCGTCACGACCCTGTCGTCCTTGGCGCGCGCGGCGTCGCGCAGCCGCTCGGACCAGATGGCCAGGTTCTTGGCCGAGGCTTCGAACTCACCCCATCGCTGCCAGATCTCGGGCTTGGCCCTGCTCCGGTCGGTCAGCGACCCGTCGGGGAACAGCGACGGGATCTGCATGGCCGTGATCGCGATGACCTCGGCATTGACGGCGATGCCCTCGATGTTGCCCGCCCTGAACTTGCCCTGGATCTCGGCCAGCTGCTCTGCCTGCACGCGCCCCAGGCGCTGTCGGTCGAAGATCAGGTCGCCGGTGCCGATCATCCGCTGGGAACCGATGACGCAGCCGGCGGCCGCGATCGCCATCAGGGCGACGAGCAGGGCGCTGCGGCATCGCGCACCTCCTCTCATGATCTCGCCCCCTCGACATGTCGTCATACCCAGCCGCTACTCGATCTTGTTCTTCACCGCCGGAATGCTCTTGAGGTACCGCGCGATGGCCTGGAGATCCGCCTTCGTGAGGTCCTTGAGGCCGGCCAGCGTGCCCTGGATCATCCCCTCCATGAGCCCGCCCGCGACGTCGCCATCGGGCCGGTTGCCCGTGCCAAGATACGTCACGATCTGCTCCTCCGTCCAGTCGCCGAGGCCGGTCGCCTTGTCGGGAGTGAGATTGGGCGTCGCCTGGCCTTCGGGCCCGGTCTTCTTCGGGTTGCCCGCGAGAAAGCGCGAGTTGTCCAGGGCCATGGTCATGGCCGATCGTGGGGTGTGGCACTCCCCGCAATGGCCGACCGCATGCACGAGGTACTCACCGCGCGTCACCCCCGACACCGGCGCGGCGGGCGGCGGGGTCTCTTTGGCCGCGAAGGCCATGAGCCAGGCGGGCAGAAACACGCTCTCGAACATCGGCACCGTGATTTTCTTGGGCGCGACGGCACGGTTGACCGGCGGGACCGTGCGGAGAAAGGCCACGAGCGCCTTCAGGTCTTCCTCGGCCATCCCGTTGAAGGACGTGAACGGGTGCACCGGCACGATGCGCTCGCCGTGGGGCCGCCGGCCCAGCCGGACCGCCGTGATGATCTGCTCGTCCGTCCAGCCGCCGATACCGGTCTGGGTGTCGGGCGTGATATTGGCCGAGTACACGGTGCCGAAGGGGCCGTCGTATTTCCTGCCGCCCCCATTGGCGGGCCCCTTGGGCTCGGTGTGACAGCCGCAGCCACCCGTCGCGCCGAAGATGTACTTCCCGCGGGCGACCTCGTCCGGGGTAGCCGCCATCGCTGGTGCCGCGAAGAGCAGGAGCAGCAACGCACCGGCCGCGATGATCCCCATGGCCTTCGTGCAAACGCGCACCTTTACCGGCACGTTCCACTCACTCACCGCAGTGGCGGCTTGCCGCCGTAGGCGACGTAGTCCTGCTCCTCGTTCCAGAGCACCCACAACCCCTCTCCCTCCTCGCGTGTGATCTTGCGGTTCTCGGGGGGTGGACCCGAGGCGGGCACGAGCACTTCCTGCAGCTCGGGCAGGCTCCGCTCCCACGTCCCGGTTTGGCTCGCGCCCCGGACCACGGCCAGGCCGTGGTAGGTGCGCACGATCACCGAGCCGTCCCGGTTGAGACGGAAGCCCACGCCGCCATCGCGCACGGCGACACGTGCCGGTCCTGCGATCACCTCGATGGGCGCCTGCGCATGGACACCCGGCGTCACGGCCACCCAGAGCCACCCACGATCGAGTCGCAGGGTGACCGGGCCCCCCGGACCCAGCGGAGGCAGAATGAAGACCTGCGTCAACGCGGCAAGCCGAATGGCGTGGCCGCCGCCCGTTCTGAGCGTGGTCCGCACGGACGGACTCGTTCGCACTCCGTCGCCAACGCGGAGCTCGTCGCGCAGCTCGGCCGTCGTCCACTTGGTATTCCCTGTCTTGTAGAGCTCGACCCTGCCCGTCAGGGTGACGACGGTGGCCGGCAGCTCCGCGGGCTGGGCGCCGACCGACGTCGCTCCCACCAGGAGCGTCGCCGCGACCGCCGCGGCTCCGCACAGGCGCGGGATCATGACTCCCCTTTCATGGCTAGTGCCCCGTCCAGTTGGGCGCGCGCTTCTCGAAAAA
>JBKPBU010000416.1:0-1613 GCA_046727015.1 Candidatus Methylomirabilota bacterium
GCCGGGCACGCGGATCGACTTGACGAACTCGCCCACGATCTGCGCCTTCGGGTCCATCGTGCGCCCGCCCAGGCTGATCCGGTGGCCCTCCAGGAAGCGCAGGGCCTCTTCCTCGCTCATCGCCGTGTGCTTGAGCTCCAAAGCCGGCGCCGTCCGCTCGCTCATCGCCTCGATCCTCCCTCTCGTTCGTAGTCGACGTCCGGAGTTTAGCAGAGAGAGGGGATAGGTGCTGGCGCGAGGTCTCGATTTCTGGGATAGTCCCGAGAAATGCAGCATTGCAAGACCTGACCCCAGAGGAGAGACCGTGGCCGACACCAAGAGCGTTGAGACCGAGGCGACGGAGCTGCTGTGCACCCTGATCAGGAACGCGTGCGTGAACGATGGCACGCCGGAATCCGGCCACGAGGACCGCAACGCCGACGCGATTGAGGCTTACTTCGCTGGGTCGGGCCTCAACTTCGAGCGTTACACGGCCGGACCCGGAAGGGTCAGCCTTCTCACCCGTATAGAAGGGAGCGTTCCGATGGCGCCCACGCTGCTCCTCATGGGCCATACGGACGTGGTGCCCGTCAATCCGTCCGGCTGGGAGCGCGATCCGTTCGCCGCCGAGGTCATCGACGGCATCGTCTGGGGACGCGGCGCGACCGACATGCTCCACATCACCGCGACCATGGCCGTGGCCACGCGGCGGCTCGCCAAGAGCGGCTTCAAGCCCCGGGGGACGCTGATCTACCTCGCCGTCGCCGACGAGGAGGCCGGCAGCATTTACGGCGCCAGCTACCTGACGCGCGAGAAGTTCGACGCGGTCAAGGCCGACTACGTGATCACCGAAAGCGGCGGCGTGCCCATTCCGGCGCCCTCGGGCATCAAGCTGCCGGTGACGGTGGGCGAGAAGGGCGTCAACTGGCGGAGGCTCGTGGTCAAGGGCACGCCGGGCCACGGCTCCATGCCTTTCCGCACGGACAACGCGCTGGTGACGGCCGCCGAGGTGGTGCGCCGAGTCGCGACTTACCAGCCCAAGGCCAAGATCCTCGACGAGTGGCGCAGCTACATCGCCGAGCTCGAGCTGCCGAAGGAGCTGGAAGCGGCGCTGACCGACCCGGGCCGGGTGCTGGAGGCCGCGCAGCATCTGGAGCCGCTCGGGCTCGCGCGCGTCGCGCACGCGTGCACGCACACGACCTTCTCGCCCAACGTGGTCCACGGTGGGTCCAAGATCAACGTCATCCCCGACCGCATCGCGATCGACGTGGATGTCCGCGCCCTGCCGGGTGTCAGCCCCCTCGACGTCGACGCCATGTTAAAGGAGGCGCTGGGCGACCTCGCCTCGCGCGTGGAGATCGAGGCGCCGCGCGGCCAGGAAGGCTCGCGGACCCCGCTCGATACGCCGCTCGCGGCGGCGATCGGGCGGGTGACACAGGCGCTCGTCCCTGGGAGCAAGATCATTCCTCGCATGACGGGCGGCGCCACCGACGCGCGCTTCTTCCGGTGGAAGGGCGTGCCGTCCTACGGATTCGCGCTGCACTCCCGCCGCATCCCCTACACCGAGTATCCGCTCATGTTCCACGGCAACAACGAGCGTATCGACACCGAGAGCCTCCGGCTGTCCGCCACGA
>JBKPBU010000417.1:0-3301 GCA_046727015.1 Candidatus Methylomirabilota bacterium
GAGGTCGTCTCGGCCTCCTGGGACTCGGTCATCTTCGATCTCAAGGAGGGTCCGCTCAAGAAGATCTTCATGCTGGAGCCGCTGCGCGGCACCGAGGCGCACGTCCGCCATCTGTTCGCGGAATCGGCCACCGCGGGGGACCTGCTGCGCAATCTCGGCAAGCCGTCGGGTGACGTGTGAGCCTGACGCCCGACCGCTGGCAGGGTGCCTTCTTCGACTACGGCACGTCGAGCTTCGCGGACATCCTGCGTCACTCGGCGCCCCACCTGCTGCCGAACACCGAGAGCCCCGCGCCCGAAGAGGGCCACGGGCACGGCGTCCCCGCCGTGCCCCACGGCACGACCGTGCTGGCGCTCCGCTACCGCGACGGCGTGATCATGGCCGGCGACCGGCAGGCCAGCGAGGGCTACCAGGTCGCCTCCCGCCGCATCGACAAGATCTTCAAGTCCGACGACCTCTCCGGCGTCGGCATCGCGGGGGCGGCCGGACCGGCCATGGAAATGGCGCGTCTCTTTCAGACCGAGCTCGAGCACTACGAAAAGGTCGAAGGGGAAAACCTCTCCCTCGACGGCAAGGCCAACAAGCTCGGCCAGATGATCCGAATGAACCTGCCCATGGCCATGCAGGGCCTGGTGGTGGTGCCGATCTTTGCCGGCTTCGACGAGCGCGCGGGCGTGGGGCGCCTCTTCAAGTACGACGTCACCGGCGGCCGCTACGAGGAGACCGACTATTTCGCCCAGGGCTCGGGGGGCAAGGACGCCCGCGACTCGCTCAAGAAGCGCTTCAAGCGCGACCTGTCCAAGGACGAGGCCGTTCGCGTGGCCATCGAGGCCTTGATGGACGCGGCCGACGAGGACCTCGGCACGGGCGGGCCCGACCTCCAGCGCGGGATCTACCCCACCGTCAAAACCATCACGCGCTCCGGATTCGGCGACGTGGCGGAGGACGAGATCCGCCGCAACTGCGAAGCGATCCTGGCGGAGCGAGGCCGGTTGTAATGCCGCTCCCGTACTACGTCTCCCCCGAGCAGATGATGAAGGACAAGGCGGAGTATGCCCGCAAGGGCATCGCCCGCGGCAAGGCCATCGTGGCTCTCGAGCACCGCGACGGCGTGCTCCTGCTCGCCGAAAACCCGTCGACCCTCCTGCACAAGATCTCGGAGATCTACGATCGCATCGCCTTCGCGGGCGTGGGCAAGTACAACGAGTTCGAGAACCTCCGCGTGGCCGGCGTCCGCCACGCGGACATCAAGGGCTACTCCTACAGCCGCGGAGACGTCACCGCCAAGTCCCTGGCCAATGCCTATTCCCAGGCCCTCGGCAACATCTTCACCCAGGACATCAAGCCTTTCGAGGTCGAGGTGCTGGTGGTCGAGGTCGGCGACAGCAACGGAACCAAGAACGAGATCTATCACATCCTCTACGACGGCACGATCGAGGACGAAAAGAACTACGCCGCCATGGGTGGGCAGTCCGACGAGATCCGCCGCTACCTCAAGGACAACTACCAGGAGGGGCTCGACTTCGCGGGCGCGGTCAAGCTGGGCGTCCGTGCCCTCATGGTGACGCAGAACAAGACGCTGACGGAGCGCGACCTCGAGGTCGCCGTCCTGGACCGCGGCAAGGCGCGCCGGAAGTTCCGCCGCATCCCGGCCGAGGTGCTCCACCAGCTCCTCGCCGACGACACGTCGGCCCCCCCTGCCTGAGAATAGTTGCTCTCGGTCGCCTGCCCTGCTAGGCTGAGTCCCACATGAAACGCCGCATCTTCGGTCTCGAGAATGAATACGGCCTGACCTGCACGCTCAACGGCCAGCGGCGTCTGTCACCGGACAACGTCGCCCGCTATCTCTTCGAGAAGGTCATTCCCGGCGCCCGCAACGCCAATGTCTTCCTCGAGAACGGCGCGCGGCTCTACCTCGACACCGGTTTCCATCCCGAGTACGCCACTCCCGAGTGCGACGACATCACCGATCTCGTCATCCACGACAAGGCGGGCGAGCGCATCGTCGAGGACCTCCTGCACCAGGCCGAGAAGCGGCTGCGCGAAGACGGCATCTCGGGCAACATCCTGCTCTTCAAGAACAACACGGACTCGGCGGGCAACTCGTACGGCTGCCACGAGAACTACCTCGTCAGCCGCGACGTGTCGTTCCAGCGCCTCGCCGAGGGGCTCATTCCCTTCTTCGTCACGCGGCAGATCTTCGCCGGCGCGGGCAAGGTGCTCCAGACCCCGCGCGGCTTCCACTACTGCCTCTCGCAGCGGGCGCAGCACATCTGCCAGGAGATCTCCGGGGCCACCACCTCCTCGCGCTCGATCATCAACACCCGCGACGAGCCGCATGCCGACGCCGAGAAATACCGGCGCCTGCACGTCATCGTGGGAGACTCGAACATGTCGGAGGTGGCGACCTACCTCAAGGTCGGCACCACCGCGCTGCTGCTCGACATGATCGAGGACGGCTTCTTCGACAAGGACTACAGCCTCCAGTCGCCGGTCCAGGCCATCCGCGATATCAGCCACGACCCGACCCTGCGTGAAACGCTCAGGCTCAAGGACGGGCGGACGATCACACCGCTGCAGCTGCAGACGGAGTATCTCGAGCACGCGACGCGCTACGTCCGGTCGATCGACGCCGATCCCGTGACGCTGGACGTGCTCGCGCGCTGGACGCACGTGATCGAGACCCTGCACGGCGATCCCATGGACCTGCACCGCGAGGTGGATTGGGTCATCAAGAAGCGGATCATCGAGTCTTTCATGGAGAAGCACCGGCTGTCCTGGCGCGACCCGAAGGTCTCGCTCATGGACCTGCAGTACCACGACATCCGCCCCCACAAGGGCGTGTACTTCCAGCTCGTCAAGCACGACATGGTCGACCGCATCACGACGGACGATGCGATCGAGCGGGCCAAGCATCTGCCGCCGCAGACGACGCGGGCGCGCCTGCGCGGCGAGTTCATCCGTCAGGCCAACCTCAAGGGCAAGGACTACCGCGTGGACTGGGTCTACCTGAAGCTCAACGATCCGGAGCGCGAGACCATCCTCTGCAAGGACCCGTTCCTGAGCCACGACGAGCGGGTGGAGCGCCTGATCCGCTCCTTCTAGCGTCGGCGGCCGCCTGACCGGGCGACGTCCATGAGCCTCACTGCCGAAGCCATTCAGAGTCTCGTCACGGGGAAGCACGGGGATCCCTTCGCGGTGCTCGGCCCTCACCCCTCCCGCGACGGCAGGGTGACCGTCCGCGCTTTCCTGCCCGGCGCCGCCGAGGTCGCGGTGGTGGCCGACGGCGGCGCCGTCCTCG
>JBKPBU010000418.1:0-6428 GCA_046727015.1 Candidatus Methylomirabilota bacterium
TTTCGCATGAAGGCGTCGATATAGGCGGTCGCGTTGGCGCGGAACGCGAGGTGATAGGCGTGCTCGCACATGTCGAGCGCGAGCAGGGGAACGGTGTCCATCATCGCCTGGGAGTGATCGAAGGCGATCTGGTTGTAGAGCCGCCCGTCCCGCCGCGAATAGGTCAGCAGGGCCCAGCCGGAGCCGCCGCTCAAGGACTGGGCGATGGCGATGAACTCCCGCCGCCACGCGGCGACGCTGCCGAACTGCTGCTCGATCGCGGCCGCGATGGAGTCCGCGATCTTCGTGCCGGTGCCCGAGCCGGTGAAGAGGACGCCGCCGTCACCGCCCAGGCTGCCGAAGTACAGCTCGTGAAGGGCGACGGAGCCCATCGCCTCCAGCTCCTCCCGCTTCAGCGCGCGGACCTCATAGGCGGGCGCCGTCGCGAGATCGAGCGTCGCGAGTCGATCGCGAACCGCGTTGAGTGTCCGGACGGCGGCCCCGTAGGTGTCCTCGTAGTGGCCGACGATGAGATCGTCGGGCAGCCCATTGAGCGTCCAGGGCTTGCAAGGAATCGGAATGACGTGCTGGTTCATGGCCGTGCTCCTTGGTTGATGGTTGACTTCATTCCCGGATTAGCTTCGTATTCATTGTTGCTACTATGAAACTATTGTTTCACGCTGTCAACACATGATAACGCCCTGCGTTATGGTAAGGATCTGGGGCCGGCGACTACAGGAGCGGAGCGGGCGGCCGGCGGAGCTCCTGCCACTGGGCGGCGTCGTGACCGTAGACCACGGTGGCGCCCCCGCGGTCCCGGAGATCACGGAGCCGGGCGAGCGAGCGCGACATCTCGGCCGGGTCCCAGAGGACGTTGGGCAGCACGTCGCGGTCCATGTTCTCCCGCGTGTAGCAGGCATCCGCGGCCAGCACGAGCTGCGCGCCCCGGCCGTCGCGCACGAGCACCGACTGGTGCCCGGGGGTGTGCCCGTAGGTGGGCAGAAGGACAACCTGGGCGTCGCCGAAGATATCGTGCTCGCCGTCTACCAGCTGGTACTCCAGCGGAAGGTCGAAATCGATCGGGCTCGGGCTGTAGCGGATCTGAGCGCCGGTCAACACCTGGCGGGCCGCCTCCATCTCCGGGCGCTGCACGAGGAAGGTCGATCGGGGGAAAAACTCGTTGCCGCCGCAATGGTCGAAGTGAAAGTGCGAGTTGACGACATAGCGGATGTCCGCGGGAGCCAGGCCGACCAGGGCGAGCTGGCTCACCACCTCGTCGCCCGGCGCCGACCGCAGGCGGAAGAGTCCCGCGCGCCTCTCGCCGAGGCGCCCGACCGGATCGGTGAGAGCCTGGCGGTGCACGCCGGTGTCGACGAGGACGTTGCCACGCGGATGCGCGATCAGGAAGCAGATCACCGGGACGGTCATGCGGCGCCCGGGGGCGACGTCGCAGAAGAATCCGCTGAGATCGAGATCAATGAGGCCGCCGCACAGGGCGTAGACGTTCAGCATGGCTCTCCTCAGGCTCGCAGTCGCGGATCGAGAGCGTCGCGCACCGCATCGCCGACGAAGTTCAACCCGACGACCGTGATGAACAGGGCCGCGCCGGGGCCGAAGACGATCCAGGGCGCCTGCTGGAGATAGCCGCGGCCGGCGTTGATCATGCTGCCCCACGAGGCGGCAGGCGGCTGGATCCCCAGCCCGAGGAACGACAGGGAGGCCTCGGCCAGGATGGCGAACGCCACGCTCAAGGAGGCCTGGATCACGATGGGCCCCGTCGCATTCGGGAACACGTGGCGGCAGGCGATGCGCCAGCCGGGAGCGCCCAGCGCGCGGGCGGCCTCGACGTAGTCGCGCGAGGTGATGGTCAGCACCTGTCCCCGCATCAGGCGGGCGAAGGTGGGGGTGTACACGACACCCAAGGCAATGACGACGCCGTCGAGCCCCGCGCCCAGCACGGCGCCGAGGGCCAGCGCCAGCACCAGCGGCGGAAACGAGAGCACGGCGTCCATCAGGCGCATCACCAGGCCATCGGCCCGCCCGCCCGCGTAGCCCGCCAGCAGTCCCAGCAGTCCGCCGGCCACCACCGCGATGGCCACGGACCCGAAGCCGGCCACCAGCGAGATGCGGGTGCCCCAGATCACCCGCGAGAACACGTCGCGCCCGACATTGTCCGTCCCCAGGAGGTGAACCTGCCCGGGCGGGGCCAGGGCATTGCCCAGGTCCTGCTTGAGAGGATCGTACGGGGAGAGGACGGGCGCCAGGATCGCGACGGCCAGCGCGGCCAGCATCACGGCCACGCCGAACGGCGCCAGCCGGGCGCCGGCGGCCCGCCGGAGCATTCGCCATCGCCGGGCGTGTACCGGCCGCGACGCGGCCGGCTCCACGATGGCCGCCGCGGGCTCAGCGATATCTGATCCGCGGATCGATCCAGCCATAGAGGAGATCCACCAGCAGGTTGCTCAGGATGAAGCCGACGGCGATGAGCAGCACTACGCCTTGCACGAGCGGGTAGTCCCGCGCGAAGACCGCGTCCACCACGAGGCGGCCGACACCCGGGAGGGCAAAGACATATTCCGTGATCACCGCACCGCCGATCAGCGTGCCGAGCTGGAGACCGAGCACCGTGACCACCGGGATCAGGGCGTTTTTGAGGACGTGCCCGCGGATGACCATCCACTCCGAGAGCCCCTTGGCCCGGGCGGTGCGGACGTAGTCCTCGGAGAGCGCGTCCAGCATGCTGGACCGCAGCGTCCGCGTGATCACGGCCGCCAACGCCAGTCCCAGCGTGACGGCCGGCAGCACCAGCGAGCGCAGCCCCGGCACGAGCTCCTCCGCCGGATCGGTATAGCCGGAGATCGGCAGCCAGCGTAGCTTCACGCCGAAGAAGAAGATGAGCAGGAGGGCGAGCAGGAAGTTCGGCATGCAGATCCCGAACAGCGCGAACGAGGTGCCGAACCGGTCGACGGACGTGTTGCGGCGGGCGGCGGAGAGGATCCCGATCGGCGTGGCCACCACCAGCGAGATCGCCATCGCCAGCCCCGCCAGCTGGAGGCTGGGCCGGATGCGGCGGCCGACGTTTTCGATCACGGGCTCCCGATTCCGGATCGAGCGCCCGAGGTCTCCGCGCAGGAGCCGTCCCATCCACATGGCGTATTGGATGTAGAGCGGCCGGTCCAGTCCCAGCTCGGCCCGGAGGTTCGCCTTCACGCTGGCGTCGACCGACTCGGCCATCATCACGTCGATCGGATCGCCGGGCGTGAGATGGATCAGCGCGAAGACGCCGGCCGTGACCAGGAGCAGGACGGGTATCGTCGCGAGGAGACGGCGCAGGACCAGGCGGCCCACGGCGGAGGCGGGCCGGCGCGCCTACTTCAGCCAGACGGTCCTGAAGCGCATCATCCCGTCCGGGATCGGCTCGTAGCCCTGCACCCGAGGGCCGAAGGCCTTCGGCTCGACCGGGTGCACGATGAAGATCATCGGCAGCTCTTCCTGCAGGATCTTCGTGACCTGGCTGTAGAGCTTCTTCCGCTCCGCCTGGGCGGAGACTTCGCGCGTCTTGTCCAGCAGCGCGTCGAGCTGCGGGTTGGAAATGCCCGACCAGTTGAGCGAGGTGCCGGGAGTCGTCCGGTAGAACTGGTAGATGTTGCCGTCGGGGTCCGGCCGGCCGGACCACTGATAGCTGATCATGTCGAAGTTCCTGCTGTTGCCGTCCGAGAGCTGGGTCGCGGCGTCGACCAGCTTGACCTTCATGCTCATCCCGGCTTCGGAAAGCTGGGCCTGAATGACCTCGGCTTCCTGGATATTGATCGGGATATTGGCGGTGGTCATCGTGAAGGCGAAGCCGCCGGGCTTGCCGCCCTCGGCCAGCTTGGCCTTGGCCCGGGCCAGGTCGCGCTTGATCGGCTTGAGGGTGTTGTCGTACGCCCAGCTCGTGGGCGGGATGGGGCCGTTCGACGGCACGCCCACGTTCAGCCACACGCCCTTGACGATCTGCTCGAGGTCGATGGCGTAGGCCACCGCCTGGCGCAGCGCCTTGTTGTCGAAGGGCGGACGGGTGTGGTTGAGCTGATAGGCGAAGGAGGCGAGCGACGGCACGTCGAGCACGACCACGTTCTTGTCGGCCTTGACCGCCGCGACATCGCGCGGCTGGACATAGTCGATGACGTCGATCTCGCCGGCCTGCAGGCTCTGGAGCTTGACCGTGTCGTCGGGGATCGGCCGGTAGCGGATCCGGTCCAGGTAGGGGCCGCCCTGCTTGTTCCAGTAGTTGTCGTTTCTCTTGACCAGCAGGTGGTCGTCCTTCACCCACTCGACGAACTCGAAGGGGCCGGTGCCGGCGCCCTTGGCGTTGCGCTCGAGCTCCGGCCCGCGCTCCTGGGCGACCTTGGGCGACACCATCATGCCGGCGCGATCGGTCAGCGTGGCGAGGAGGGCGGCGTCCGGACGCCGCAGGTTGATCTTGATGGTGTAGGGGTCGACGATGTCGACCGACTCGATGCTGGCCACCTCTCCCTTGCGGACGGACTTGGGCTCGGTCTTCATGCGATTGAAGTTGAACTTCGCCGCCTCCGCGTTGAAGTCCGTGCCGTCGTGAAACTTGACCCCATGACGGAGCTTCATGACGAGCGTCTTGGAATCCGGCTGCTGCCAGGACTCGGCCAGTCCCGGCTTGATCCCGAGCGAGGTGTCGAGCACCAGCAGGGGCTCGTAGATGTTGTGATAGATCTGGCGGTCGACCTTGCTCCCCGAGAGATGCGGATCCATCGTGGACGCCTCGAGATAGAACCCGACGCGCAGCGTGCCGCCCTTCTTGGCGGGCGTCGTCTGCGCCTGCGCGATCGCCGCTCCCTGGGGACCGAAGGACACGGCCTGCGCGAGCCCGCCGGAGGCAAGCGCGCAGAGGTGCAGGAAACTGCGGCGGGACACGAATCGGCTGTTGACATCGGGGGCGGGAGCCGCCATGGCGCTTCCTCCTCTGCGTCTCAGGTGAATTCTCGAGGCCGGCTGTGGCCAAGACGGAGGCGGCGGAGCCCCGTCATGCGCGGGAAATCCGCCAGAGTATGAAAGAGGGGATGGGTCCTGTCAAGCGTCGTGGGGGTTTGCGGTCGCCACCGGGCTGGTCTATCCTTGCTGCCCCATGGCCGAGCCGGTGAGATGGCCCGACGGCGCGCGGTGCGCCATCATGATGACGTTCGACCTCGACGGCGAGAGTCCGTGGATCCACCGGGATCCCGCGCTCGCGGAGCGGCCGTTGCACATGTCGATGGGCGCGTATGGACCCAAGACCGGGATGCCGCGCATCCTGGAACTGCTGGACCGGTACGGCATCAAGACCTGCTTCTTCATCCCCGGCTGGATCGTCGAGCGTTATCCGGCCCTCTGCGAGGACATCGTGCGCAGGGGCCACGAGGTGGGCCACCACGGCTACCTGCACGAGAAGCCCTTCTTCCTCAAGGACCGCCAGGAAGAGGAAGAGCTCCTCGTGAAGAGCCTCGACATCTTCACGAAGGTCCTCGGCGCCAAGCCCCTCGGATCGCGCTCGCCGTCGGCGGACCCGAGCCGGCACACGATGGGGCTCTTGAAGAAGCACGGGTTCGTCTATCACAGCAATGCGCTCGACACTGACCTGCCCTACTGCCACGAGACACCCGAGGGCCCGCTCGTCGAGTTCCCCACCGCGTGGTGCAACAACGACGCACCCTTCTTCCTCTTCAGCTCGGTGCCACCCGTCGGCAACGGGATCTGGAGCCAGGAGGACGTCTGGGAGATCTGGTCCGAGGAGTTCGAAGGCATGTACGCCGAGGGCGGATTCTTCAACTGGCTCGGCCACCCGCAGGTCGTCGGCCGGCCGTCGCGCATGCGCATGGTCGAGCGCCTCATCCAGAGGATCTTGAGCAAGACCGATGGAGGCGGCAAGAAGGACGTCTGGTGGCCGCGGCCCATCGACATCGCCCGGTTCTGGCTCGAGAAGAGCCCGGCCCGCGTGGGGCGCTGATGGGCGATGGGCGACTGGCCGGCCGCGTGGCCCTCATCACGGGCGCGAGCCGAGGCTTCGGGCGCGCGATCGCGCTGGCCTTCGCCCGCGAGGGCGCACGGATCGCCGCGAACTACCTCTCGAGCCGTCGCGAGGCCGACGGTCTGGTCGCCGAAGCCGGCCGGCTCGGCGCCGAGGCGTTCGCGCTTCTCGGCGACGTGGCGCGGGAGGACGACGCGCGCGCCCTCGTGGATTCCACTCTCGATCGCTTCGGCCGGCTGGACATCCTGGTGAACAATGCCGGCATCATGGTGCGCGGGCCACTCCTCGACGTGCCCATGGAGCAATACCGGCGCATGCTGGACATCAACGTGACGGGCACGCTGCTCTGCAGCAGGTTTGCGCTGCCACCCATGATCGAGCGCGGCTACGGGCGGATCATCAATCTCTCTTCACAGCTGGCCCAGCGGGC
>JBKPBU010000419.1:0-15952 GCA_046727015.1 Candidatus Methylomirabilota bacterium
TCTCGACGTCGATCCCGACCGCCTGCGCGAGCTTCTTGGCCTCGTCGGCGTTCAGGCGGTGCTGCCCGTGGAGCGCCGCCGCGATGTACATCGTGTCCTTGGTGCCGATCGCCTTGCCGAGGTCATCGTAGGAAAGGCCCTTGGCCTCCCGTGCCTGCCGGATCTTCTGGAGCGCCGCTGCCCGGTCCATCCCTGCCTCCTTTCAGTGCGTGGGAACGAGATCCCTCGTGGCGCCCCTGCCCTCCGCCAGTGACTGCTCCTGCAGGTGCCGGGAGCGCTCGACGAGAAAGTGAATGATGTGACTCCGAAGCCGGGCGTACTCCGGCTCGTCGATGATGTCCGCGCGGGAGCGGGGCCGCGGAAGCTTGACCTCGACGACCTCGGCCAGGCGCGCCTCGGGTCCGTTGGTCATGAGCGCGATGCGGTCCGAGAGGAGGATCGCCTCGTCGACGTCATGGGTGACCATGAAGACGGTGTTGCGCGACGCCGTCCACATTCTCACGAGCTCCTCCTGGATGACCCCCCGCGTGAGCGCGTCGATCTGGGCAAAGGGCTCGTCCAGGAGCAGGACCTTGGGCTCCGTCGCGAACGCCCGCGCCAGGCCTACGCGCTGGCGCATGCCGCCGGAAAGCGCCGCGGGCCGCTTGTTCTCCGCGCCCGCCAGCCCGACCATCTCGACGTATCGCCTGACGCATTCGTCCACCTGCGCCCGGGACCACGAGCCATAGGCGGACCGCACCGCCAGCCTCACGTTCTGGGTCACCGTCATCCAGGGCATCAGCGAGAAGTTCTGGAAGACGACCATGCGGTCCATGCCGGGACCGGCGATCTCGCGGCCTTCGAGGACCACGCCTCCCTCGGACGCCGTCTCGAGGCCAGCGATGATGTTGAGCAGCGTGCTCTTGCCGCAGCCCGAATGGCCGACCATGGTCAGGAACTCGCCGTGCTCGACTCCGAACGCGACGTCCCGGAAGACGCAGACCTGCCCGGTCCCCGCCGGGTCCGGGAAGAACTTGGTGACGTGATCGATGTCGAGCAGGGCCATCCCGCGCCTATTCCGAGTACGCGACCAGCTTGGCCACCCGTCCGAGGCCGAAGTCGAGGAGCACCCCGACGAACCCGATGGCGAGGATGGCGAAGATCACGCTATTCAGCGCCAGATTGTTCCATTCGTTCCACACGAAATAACCGACCCCCGTGCCGCCGATCAGCATCTCGGCCGCGACGATGGCGACCCAGGCGCTTCCCATCGAGATCCGGAGGCCCGCCAGGATGGCCGGCGCCGCGGCAGGCAGGATGACGAGAAAGAAGCGCCGGGGCCAGGACAGCTGGAGCAGCCGCGAGACGTTCAGGTAGTCCTTCTTGATCGAGGCGACGCCGAAAGCCGTGTTGGCCATGGTCGGCCAGAGAGAGGAGACGAAGATCACGAGCATGGCCGCCTGCCCCGCGTTCTTGAGCGTGTAGAGGAAGAGCGGCATCCATGCGAGCGGCGACACCGGCTTGAGGATCTGGATGAACGGGTTGGCCGCTTTGAAGAGAGACGGTGAGGAGCCCAGCGCCACGCCCAGCATGATGGCGACGACCGATGCGACGAGGTAGCCGCCCATCATCCGGCCGAGGCTGTAGCCCAATTGCAGACCGAATCCTTTGTCGTTGGGACCCCGGTCGTAAAAGGGATCGGACAGCATGTGCCACGCCGTCTCCGCGACGGCGGCGGGCCCGGGAATGCCGGCGGCCTTGCCGCCCTTGCCTCCGGCGCCCGCGAGCGCCTGCCAGGCCCCCAGGAAGATCGCGAGAAGCGCCAGGCTGTAGACGATCGTTCTCAGACGCTCGCGCCCGGCCGCCGTTCGCGGCATCAGACCCGCCTGATCGCGAAGCCGTTGAGGTATTCCGCGGGCTTGGCTGGATCGAAGGTCTTCTGCTTGCCGAGGGCGAAGCTATGGACGACTGCGTTCTTCTCGGGCGCCTTGTAGCCGAGCGATTTCATGACCTCACGGCACTGGTCCGCGGCGAACACCTGTGCGGCGACCTTCTGGTAGTCGACGTCGCCCTTGATGTAGCCCCAGCGCTTCATCTGGGTCAGGATCCAGATCGCCATGGATTGATACGGGAACGGATCGAAGTCCACGCGGTCCGGCACGTTCATTTTCTGGCCGAGCCCGTTGTCGAACTGGCCGGTCAGCACGGCCTCGACCACCTCCACCGGCTGGTTGAGATAGTTGCGGGGAGCGATGGCGGCCGAGATGTCCTTGCGGTTCTTCTTGTCGTGCGCGTACTGCGTGGCGTCCACGATGGCCCGGAAGAGGGCGCCGAAGGAGTTCGGCGCGCTCTCCGCGAAGTCCTTCCGCGCGGCGAAAGCGCAGCAGGGATGCCCCGGCCAGATGTCCTTCGAGAGCATCCAGATGAAACCCTCGTTCTCGTAGACCGCGCGCTGGTTGAAGGGATCCGGCCCGAGATAGCCGTCGAGGTTGCCCGCGCGGAGGTTCGCCACCATCTCGGGCGGCGGGACGGCGCGGATCTGGATGTCCTTGTCGGGATCGAGCCCGGCCTCCGCGACGACGTAGCGGAGCAGGAAGTTGTGCATGGAATAGTCGAAGGGCACGCCGAACTTGAAACCCTTGAAGTCCGCAGCGCCTTTCACGCCCTTGTGCTTGTTGGCGAGCGTGATGGCCTGGCCGTTGATGTTCTCCACGGCCGGCATCACGTACGGAACCTCCTGCGAGCCGATGCCCATGCTGATCGCGAGTGGCATCGGCGAGAGCATGTGGGTCGCATCGCTCTCCTTGTTGATGGAGAGATCGCGGATCATGGCCCAGCTCGACGCCTTCACGACCTGGGCGTTGAGCCCGTACTTCCGATAGAAGCCCATCGGCTCGGCCATGATGATCGGCGTCGCACAGGTAATGGGGATGAATCCGATCTTGAGATCCTTCTTCTCGGGCGGCCCCAGCTTGGCCTGGGCGAGCGCCTTGGCCGCGGCCATCGGGAAGACCTCGGCGAGCGCCGCAGCCGCCGTGCCCGCGCCCACCAGCTTCAGGAAATCGCGCCGGCCCCCGAAGACCGCGTGCTGGACCGAGCGCTCCACGATCCCGTCGATCAGGGCCTCGGTGCTCTCCGGCTTTTCAACCATTCCATTCCTCCTGTGATTGGCCGTTCAGGGGGTCACTCCCCCCTCACAGGCAGAGCAAAGCCCATGCCCTCTGGGCCCCTCCAATCAAATCAAGGAGTTCAACAGGAGGATCGCGGACGAGGAGAATGAGGTGCCCACGACATGAGCAAGCCCGCCTCTATCGTGAGCAGCGGCGAGACCTGGACTCTGCCTACGTCGTGGGCATGAAGGAGACGTGAGCGCTGACGACCCGCCAGCCCCCAGACATGCGAGCCCAGGTCTGGCTCTGGCGGCCCCGCTTGCCCGACTCGACGCGCTCGAACTCGGTATTGGCGGTCGCCAGATCGCGGCCGAAGGTCGTGATGACAGTGTTCGAGATCGTCCGCTTCAGGTCCGTCTTCGGGCGCGCGAGGCGGGAGGCATGGATCGCCTCGAAGCCGTAGGCATTGTCCATGATCGAGTAGCGGATCACGCGCGGGTCGTTCCAGAACATCGCGTCGAGCACCTCGACGTCATTCGCGTTGAGCGCCTTCTCGTAGCGCTCGAACGCGGCCGTCACCTCGGACACGACCTCCGGGATGTTGATCTCCATCTCTCACGCCCCCACAACGCCGTCCCGCTCGAGGACGGCGGCCATCCGGAAGAGGGCGACCTCGTTCCACGGCGCGGCAATCAGCTGGACGCCGAGAGGACGCGGCGCCGTGCCCGCGACTGGCCCGGTGATCACCGGCAGGCCGATGAAGGACAGGGGCTGCGTGTAGAGGCCAAGCATGGGACGCATCGGCACCCGGATCCCCCCCACCTCTATCGTGTCCTGGCCTATCGGGGGAGCCGAAAACGGCGTCGTCGGCGCGAGCAGGATGTCCACGTTGCGGAAGACCTCGGCCACCTGCTCCCTGTACCACGCGCGGAAGCGCTGTGCGCGGACGTAGAGCGACGCGGGCAGAAGCGCTCCCGCCAGGAAGCGGTCGCGGGTCATCGGGTCGAAATCCATCGGGCGGCACTTGAGATCATCCATGTGGAGGCTGGCTCCTTCCGACGCGGTGATGATCATGGCCGCCGCGCGCGCCCGGTCGTTCTCCCGGATCGTCACCCGCCGGCTGGCGCCCACCGCCTTCGCCACGCTTTCCACCGCGGCGAAGACTTCGGGCTCGCCCCTCGTCGCGAAGTGGCCGTCGGCCACTGCAATGCGGAGACCATCAAGCCCGTCATCGAGGCGCGTCAGGCAGGGGTCGACCGGGAGGCCGACGCAGACGGGATCGGCGGCATCGGGTCCCTGCATGACGTCGTAGGCGGCGGCCAGGTCGCGCACGGACGCAGCCAGCGGCCCGACGTGGTCGAAGCTGATGCCGAACAGCGCCGCGCCGGCGCGCGAGAGCCTGCCGTAGGTCGGCTTCAGCCCGAAGACTCCGCAGAGCGAAGCCGGCACCCGGATCGAGCCGTTCGTGTCCGACCCGAGAGCCAGCGGGACCAGTCCGCCGGCAACGGATGCCGCCGACCCACCTGAAGACCCGCCGGCGACTCGCGAGGTATCGTGCGGGTTGCGCGTCGGTCCGTAGTGGGTGTTCTCCGTGGTGAAGCCGAACGCGTACTCGTCCATGTTGAGAGCGCCCAGCAGCACAGCACCCGCGCCACGCAGCCGCGCCACCACCGTGGCATCCTTCGCCGCCGGCGAGTGACCGGCATTGATCTTCGATCCCGCGAGCGTCGTGAGGCCCGCGATGTCGAAGAGGTTCTTCACGGCGAACGGCACGCCCGCCAGCGGGCCGGGATCCCGGCCCGCGGCGAGGGCGCCGTCCACGGCGTCGGCATCGCGCAGCGCGCTGTCCGCCAGGACGGCGGTAAAGCAGTTGAGCGCGGGGTCGCGGGCACGCACCCGCTCCAGCGCTGAGGCCGCCGACTCGCGCGCCGTCACGCGGCCCGCCTTCACGTCGGCGGCCAGGGCGAGCGCGTCGGACTCCTTCACGGCCTGAAGACCGGCGCCGTCTCCGCGTCGCCCACGGGAAAATCGTCGATCAGGAGGCCGGCGGCCAGAAGCACGGCGAGGTTCCGGACGACGCCCTCGCGGCATGCGGCAGGGATCGGAAGTCCCAGGAGCGGGGCAATCTCGTCGACGTAGCGAGCGACGTCCGCGGCATCAGGCGACGGGCGCGCCGGCGCGCTCATGCGAGATGGCAGGCCGCCACGTGCGCGGTCCCTACGGCCAAGTGGTCGAGCCCTACCGAATGCAGCAGCGGCATCTCCTGCGCGCACCGGTCATGTCCGTCGGGGCAGCGACCGTAGAAGCGGCAGACCCTTGGATCGGGGTCGATGGGACTCCGCGGCTCGCCCGAGAGGCGGATCCGCCGTCCGGCCGCCCCGCCGCCGGGGTCCGGGACACAGGAGAGCAGGGCTCGGGTGTAGGGATGGCGCGGCCGCTCGAACACCTCGCTGACGGGTCCCCTCTCCACGATGCGGCCAAGGTACATCACCAGCACGCGGTCGGCCAGGAGGCGCACCACGTTGAGATCGTGGGAGACGAAGAGGTAGCTCATGCCGAGGCGGCGACGCAGGTCATCGAGGAGCTTGAGGATCACGGCCTGCACCGAGACGTCGAGGGCGGAGGTCGGCTCGTCGAGGACGAGCAGCCGGGGCTCGAGCGCGACGGCGCGCGCGATGCCCACGCGCTGCTTCTGCCCGCCCGAGAGCTGGTGCGGGTAGCGCCCGAGCAGCTCGCGCGGGAGCCCGACCATGTCGGTCAGCGCGTCCACGCGCTTCCCCAGGTTCCTCGAGCCAGAGATCCCGCCCAGCCGCCGGATCGGATCCGCGATGGTGTCGAAGGCGGTAAAGCGCGGGTTGAGACTGTCGGTAGGGTCCTGGAAGACCATCTGGATGAGCGCGCGCTGGGGCATGCTCGCGAAGCGGTCTGCGGGCACCGTGCCAATGTCCTGGCCGTCGAACCAGATGCGGCCGTCGGAGGTGTCGAGGAGCCGCGTGATGAGCTTGACCAGCGTGGACTTGCCGCAGCCGGACTCGCCGACCAGTCCGACGCACTCGCCGCGGCCGATCGAGAAGGAGACGTCGTCCACCGCCTGGAGAAAGTGCTCGGACCCCCGCGCGGCCCCCTTCACCGCGACGGGGAAGCGCTTGCTGACGCTCGCGACCTCGAGGAGCGTGTCCATCAGAGCGGCTTCCAGCAGGCGACGGTGTGGCCGGAGGCGGGCTCCTGCAGCGGCAGCGGCTCGTCACAGAACGGCGCGTAACGCTCGCAGCGCGGGCTGTAGCGGCAGGCCGGCAGCGCGCCTCGAAGGTCCGGCAGGCCGCCGGGAATCGCCGCCAGCTCGTCGAGCGGGACGCCGGGCTTCGGCGTCGCGGCGATGAGCTTGGCCGTGTAGGGGTGGCGCGGGCTCGCGAAGAGCGCGGCCGTCGGCGCGGACTCGACCACGTGGCCGGCGTGCATCACCACGATGCGCTCGCAGTGTAGGGCGGCCAGTCCCAGATCGTGCGTGATGAGCAGGGTCGCCATCCGCCTCGCTCGCGCGAGGTCGTCGATCAGGTCCATGATGGCGGCCTGGGTCGTCACGTCGAGCCCGGTCGTCGGCTCGTCGGCCACGAGCAGCGAGGGGCCGCAGGCGAGCGCCAGAGCGATCATCACCCGCTGGCACATCCCGCCCGAGAGCTCGAAGGGGTAGGCCCAGTAGCGGCGCTCCGGATCGGGAATCTGCACCTGGGCTAGCAGCTCCACAGCCCGGCTCCGGACCGCTCCCCGCGACGCGCCGGCGTGGCGGACCAGCACGTCGCCGATCTGCCTGCCGACCTGGCGGATGGGGTTCAGCGCCGTCCGCGGGTTCTGGAAGATCATCGAGAGGTCGCGGCCGCGGCGGCCCTCGAGCTCCCTCTCCGTCGCGGAGAGGAGATCCAGGCCGTCGAAGACCGCTCGCCCGCCCGTGATGCGCGCGGCCGGGTCGAGAATGCGCATGATGGAAAAGGCCGTGACCGACTTGCCCGACCCGCTCTCGCCCACCACCCCGACGGTCTCGCCGCGGCGGATCTCGAACCCCACCCGGTCGAGAGCCCTGACGATGCCGTCCCGCGTGCGGAACTCGACCGAGAGGCCTTCCACCGAGAGGAGCGGCGCGGCGGCGGCTCCCAAAACCGTCACGTCCGCCTCCGCGGATCGATGAGATCACGCAGGCCGTCGCCCATGAGGTTGAAGCAGAACACCGCGAGCATGAGCGCGAGGCCGGGGAAGAGCGCGATCCACCACTCGCCCGAGAGGATGAAGGACGCCCCCTCGGCGACCAGGATGCCCCACTCGGGCGTGGGCGGCCTGACGCCAAGGCCGATGAAGGCCAGGCCCGCCGCGTTGAGCATGGCCCAGCCGAGATTGAGGGAGGCCTGGACCATCATGGGCGGAAGGCAGTTCGGGTAGATGTGCACGGCCAGAGTCCGCAACGTGCCGTTACCGGAAAGCCGCGCCGCCTCGACGTACCCCGCCTCCCGCCTGACGTTCGCCTCGGCCCGCGCCATGCGCGTGTAGAAGGGCAGGTTGATGATGGCCGTCGCCAGGATGACGTTGAAGACCGAGTTGCCCAGCGCCGCCACGATGCCCATCGCGAGGACGAAGAGCGGAAACGCCATGATGGTGTCGCTGATGCGGGAGACGATACGCTCGGTCCACCCGCCGAAGACTCCAGCGCACGCACCGGCCATGCTGCCCACGGCGAAGGAGAGCGCGACGGACGAGAACGCGATGGCCATGTCGAGGCGGGTCGCGACGATGACCCGGCTCAGCATGTCCCGCCCGAGCTGGTCTGTGCCGAACCAGTGCCGGGCGGACGGCGGCTTCAGCGTGTTCGCGGTATCGCTCTTGAGCGGATCGTACGGCGCCAGCGCGGGACCGACGAGAGCCAGGAAGAGCAGCGTCACGAGCATCGAGAAGGCGACCAGGGTGATCGGATTTTCCGTCACCACGTACCGGGCGTGCCTGAGCGCCGCCGCCGTCACGCCTCGATCCTCACGCGGGGATCGATGACCCCGTACAGCACGTCGATGGCGAGGTTCAGCAGGACGTACAGTGTGGCCATGATCAGGATGAACCCCTGCACGGGCGCGTAGTCCGAGGCGAGGAGCGACTCGAGGGCGAAGGAGCCGATGCCCGGCCATGCAAAGACCTTCTCTACCAGCACGTTCGCGCCCAGCATGAACGACAGGATCATGCCGAGTGTCGTGACGACCGGCAGCATCGCGTTGCGGAAGCCATACGTCCACAGGACCGTCCGGCTCGACAGCCCGCTGGCGCGCGCGGTCCGGATGAAGTCGCTGCCGAGAACGCCGAGCATAGAGGCGCGCGTCATGCGGGCGAGCGGCGCCATGACGAAGAGCGCCATCGTCACCGCGGGTAGCGCAAGCTGCCTGAGACAAGCCCTGAATGTCTCGAAGTCCCTGGCAATGAGCGAGTCCGCGAGGTAGAAGCCCGTCACCCTGGGCGGCGTCGGGAAGAGCGAATCGAGCCTGCCGGTCGGCGGAGGCGCCCAGCCGAGCAGGTAGTAGAAGACGTACACCAGCAGGATCCCGGTAAAGAAGGTCGGTAGCGAGACCCCGGCCGTCGTGAGCACCCGAACCGTCTGGTCGACCCACGAGCCGGGCCGGGTCGCGGCCAGCACGCCCGCGGGCAATGCCACCGCGACGGCCAGGAGGAGCGCGCTCAGCGTCAGCTCGAGCGAGGCCGGGAGCCTTGCGAGCATTTCGGCGCGCACGGGCTGGCCGGTCGTAACGGACTGGCCGAGGTTGGCGCGGGCGAGATCGCGGACGTAGATGACGAACTGCTCCGGCAGGCTCTTGTCGAGGCCGAGCTTGACCCTGACCTGCTCGATGGCTTCCTTCGTGGCCGCGTTCCCCGCGAAATACGCCGCGGGATCGCCGGGCAGCGCGCGCATGAGGCAGAAGGTCACCACCACGATCCCGGCCAGCCCCGGGGCGGCAGCGGCCAGTCGCCTCGAGACCAGCCGGAGGAAGGATCGCCGCATGTCAGATCCTCCTCTCTGCGTTGGGAGAGAGGAGCGGCCCCGTCAGCTCTTGGCCAGCTGGCGGAAGTCCAGCTGGATGTGGAACCAGTACTGGTAGCCGACGACGTTCTTCTGCATGGCCACGTCGAGATAGAGCTGGACGAAAGGCAGCCGCGGTACGTCGCGCATCGCGACCTTCTGCATCTCGCGGACGTCCTCCGCGTATTTCTTCTGGTCGGTCTCGAAGCGCGCCGCGTCTATCCACTTGTCCATCTCGGGATTGACGTAGGAGCTGACGTTGAACGTGGCGTTCTGGCCGTGGTAGTTCCAGAAGAAGAAATACTCGGGGTAGTTCAGCCAGCCGCCGAACTGGTCCACGAACAGCGGCATCTCCTTCTTGCCCTGATTCGCTCGCCAGTTCGCCGCCGGCACCTTCTCGATGGTCGTCTTGATGCCGATCTGGTTCAGCGCCTCCTGGATCAGGACCGTGGCGGGCTCGTCGGTCGTGGTCCGCCCCGCGTCCATGTAGAACGGCGTCTCGAAGCCGTTGGGGTACCCCGCCTCGGCCATGAGCTGCCTCGCCTTGGCGGTATCGCCCATCTTGTACGGGTAGAGCTTCGGGTCGTAGCCGAAGGTGTTGGTCGCCACCGGCGTCGGCAGGATGATGCCCCGGCCGAAGAAGGCCGTGGAGAAGATCTTCTCGTACGGCAGCACGTACGCGACCGCCTGCCTCACCTTGAGGTTGTTGAACGGCGGCTTGACCACGTTCATCCCGAGGTAGCGGTGCGAGTTCTCGATCGGGATGCCCGTGACCTTCAGCTTGTCCTCTTTCGCGATCTCGGAGAAGTCCTTGGGCGGCAGGTCGAAGGAGATGTCAGCGTCGCCCTTCTCGAGCATGGCGCGGCGCGTTCCGGCGGACGGGATCTCGCGCACGATGACGCGGCGGATCTTCGGCATGGGCCCCGACTTCCAGTCTTCGAACCGCGCGTAGACGGTCTCCTGCCCCGGCTTCCAGGACTCGATCTTGTAGGCACCGCCGCCCGCGTCGTTCTGCTTGACCCACTCGACGGCCCATGGATCCTGCGCGGTCGCGTGCTGCTTGGCGAGCTTGGAGTTGATGACGACGGCCACCGGCACGCCCAGGTCGGGCATGCTCAGCTTGTCCTTGCGGATGAACTTGACGCGGAAGGTGTAGTCGTCCACCGCCTCGAACTGTTCGGGCTTCTCGAGCGATCCGGCCTTCATCTGGAAGGTCGGGAAGCCGCCGACCGTCACGGCGCGGTCGTAGGACCACTTCACGTCGTTGGCGGTCACAGGCGAGCCGTCATGGAACTTCGCGTCCTTCCGCAGCTTGAACGTCACGGACATGCCGTCGGGCGCCATCTGCCAGCTCTCGGCGAGCTCGGGCTTGAGAGCGGCGTGGTCGTACATCTTGCTGCCGTCCTTCAGCGTCTTCGACCCGAAGGTGATGAGCCGGTCGTAGATGTTCCACGCCGCCTGGTAGCTCGGCCGGTTCGCGCCGGGTGCGTGGATGTCCAGCATGTTTGGCCCGACCTCGGTGACGACTACCAGCGTCTCCGCGCGGCTCTGAGCGCTGGTCGCCTGAGGCGCTATGACGAGGCCAGCTATCAGGCCCAACAGGAGAGTACGTGTCCACGGCATGCGAGCCTCCTCGGACAGAGGTATGTGATCCGAGATGAGCGTTCCTGGTATAGCAAGGACGGGGCCAGCAAACCCGCGACGCGATATCAGCTAGTTGGCGAACCGGGGCCCGCTTGAAGAGACGGCCGGTGCCTGTGGAGCGGGCAGGCTCGCCTATATCTTGCGCAGGAGAAGAGGCGGCAGGTTCCAGAGCCAGGCGCGGCAGGCGGCCCAGACTGATTGAATGCCTTCCTGCATCGCCGGGGCGGAGGGTGCAAGGATCCGCACGAGCGCTCCGCCTCGAGCGAGCGGCGTCACCCCTACGGTGGCATGAACCGCGGTCCCGACCATTCCGGCGGCAAGCGCCCTAGCAAGACCGTCCAGCCGCGGATGGGACGGCGCCAGACACAGGACGGCCGCAATGTAGGCCTTGCCCTCGGCACCGCCCAAGCCGCCCCAGCCGCGCGCGCCATTGAGCACGAGCCGTTCCTTGAAGAGGAGGCCCTCGGCGTCCGTCGCGACGATTCCGCTGTCGAGAAGGTCGAAGAGCCAGGCTTCGCCGCGCGCCATCCTGCCGACCGACCATGCGTCGCACAGGACGGCTGCGGCGCCCGGAGCGAGTGAGACGTCGAGGCTCTGGATGAGACGCGCCCCCGGCGACGGAATGACGTGGTCTGGCATGTACTCGAGCCAGGCCCCCTCACCGACGCGTACGGTCACGCGCTGTATCGCGGGCAACCCCGTGCTTCGATACACGCGCGTGGCGCTGGGCGTCGAGAGACACACGCGGCACCCCGCGCCCAGCTCGACGCGGGTCTCGAGGCGATCGCCGCTCAGCACGCCCCCCGTCGGATTCAGGAGGAAGACGGTCGCCGAACCCGTCCCGTCGAGGTCCATCGGCTCCAGCACCTGGAGCGGCAGCGTGAAGCGCCGCCCGGTAAGGACGGTGCGCGCGCCGCGCCGCTCGAAAGCGAGACCGAGGAAGCCGTCGCGCCCGGTCCGGCCGGGTGACGGCGCCTCAGGACTCGAAGAGGAGCTCGCGGCGGATCCAGTCGACCACGCGGTCGGCGCCCGTCCCGTCCCGGAGATTGGTGAAGACAAAGGGCCGGTCTCCCCTCATCCGCTTGGAGTCCCGCTCCATCACGGAGAGATCAGCGCCGACGTACGGCGCCAGGTCGATCTTGTTGATGACGAGCAGGTCCGAGCGCGTGATGCCGGGTCCGCCCTTGCGCGGGATCTTGTCTCCCTCGGCAACGTCGATCACGTAGATCGTCGCGTCCACCAGCTCGGGGCTGAAGGTCGCCGCCAGGTTGTCGCCGCCGCTCTCGACGAACAGGATCTCGAGACCCGGGAAGCGCCCCAGCAGCTGGTGGACCGCTTCCAGGTTGACGGAGGCATCCTCGCGGATTGCCGTGTGGGGGCAGCCGCCTGTCTCGACTCCCAGCACCCGCTCCTGCGGCAGGACGCCGCGCCGGATGAGGAACTGGGCGTCCTCCTGCGTGTAGATGTCGTTGGTGATGACGGCCACGTCGAAGCCGTCGCGAAGCCTCAGGCAGAGAGATTCGACCAGGGCCGTCTTGCCCGACCCGACAGGTCCGCCGACGCCGATTCGTAGTGGGCGAGGAATGCCGGCGTCGGCGCTCACGAGCGGAAGAGCCTCATCTCGAGCGCCGCGTGCCGGATGCCCGCGATCTCGATGCCGGGCGCGAAGCTCCAGAGATCGCCCACGTCGCGCGCCGCGGCCTCTCGCGCCGCGCGCTCGATGACCGGATGGAGAGCCCAGAGCACGCGCTGCCCTTCCATCTGGCCCATGGAGAGGAGGCGGAGGGCCGCGCCGGTCAGGAGCGCCGTGGTCGAGTAGAGATACGCGGTCGCCGCCGCCTCGGGTTCCCATCCGAGCGCGGCCGCCGCGAGGCCGTAGGCGACGCCGTGGTGACCGGGAGCGAGCCCATTGTCCACGTCGGCGGCGTAGCGAACCAGCCGCGCCTCACCGGTGAGCGCCGCCGCCACTCGGAGCGTCTGGCGTCCCATCTGCCGGCTCCCCTCCCGGAATTCCTTCACCGCCTTCATCGCCTCGAGCGTCGCATCCACCTCCCGGCACGCCTGGAGATCCTCGCGCGCAGCGGCTCTCAGCGCGCTCACGGCAGCCGTGGCGTCGCACGGCCCCGCCGAGCCCTCGATCTGCGCGACAAGGAAGCGCTCGAGGTCCTCCCTGCCCCGCACGAGGCCGGCCTGGCAGTACGTCTCGAGGCCGAAGGAGTGCGCGTACCCGCCGGTCGGAAACGTGCTGTCGGCGAAATGCAGGAGCGAGAGCAATCTCGGATCAGTCATGCTGCCCCTGTCCGTGTGTGTGACCGTCGAGGGCGCTCTTGCCATGCTCGTGGGAGTGGCCTCCACCCAGCGGGGCAAACACCGCCGCGCGACGATTCCACACCGCGCCGAGCCGGGTCAAGAGCTGCTCCATGGCCGTGTCGTCTGGGACCAGAAGATCCTCTCCCGAGATCGCCAGCGGGAAGTGCCGGTTCCCGACGTCGAACGCGACCCGGATGGCCTCGGCCCGGTCCCTCGGCGTCACGCTCAGCACCGGCTCGGGCCTGCCCTCGATCTCGAGATACCAGTCAGCCTCCACCGCCACAACGTCGCCGGGACGGAGCAGCGAGCCGGTCGGAAGCGCCAGACCTACCTCCCTGCCTGCGGTCGTGACGACGCGCTTTCGCGTCCAGCGCCGCTCTTCCCACGTGAGACAAAGCGTGTCCCGCGCCTTGCCCGCGAGCGCGGACGGGTCGACGTGGAGATGGGACTCCGTGATCACGACCACGGCGCCGACCCGAGACGTCCGGCCAGCCCCGCGTGTCCCCGCTCGCGGGCGTGGTCGGCCGCAGTCTTGCCGTCGCGGTCCTTCAGCGACGCGTCGGCCCCCTGGCGCATCAGGAGCTCCACCATCTCGACCTGGCCGTTGAGGGCCGCCTCCATGAGAGGGGTGAAGCCGCTCTCGCCAGACCCCTGCCGGGCGTTCACCGGCGCACCCCGCTCGAGCAGCAGCCGCGCGATCGGCACCGAGCGCGCCGCCGCCGCGGAGTGCAGCGGCATCACGCGCATGCCGTTCGACGATGCATGGTCAACACGGGCGCCGGAGTCGAGCAGCATCCGGACCACGGGCTCGTGATCGAAGAAGCACGCGAGTCCCAGCGGGCCGAACCCATCCTCGGCGACGGCGTTGGCCAGCCGGGGATCGGACTCCAGCAGAACCTTCGCGCGCCCGACGTCTCCGAGGGCGCACGACTCGAAGATGTCGAGCTCCGTCACGTGGGACCGCAGGCACTGGGTCATCTCCGGCTTGTGGTGGTACGCGGCGACGAGGATCGCGGATGCGCCGTCGAGGCGGGCGGTCGCGAGGCGGGGGTCCGCGGCCAGCAGTGATTCGACGGCAGGCCGGTCGCCCGTCTTCACGGCCTTCCAGAATTCAGCCTCGACCGCCACCGTCGTGCCCGGGTCTAGAACAGGTAGTACCGTTGCGCCATCGGCAAAACGCGCGCGGGCTCGCAGGTCAGGAGCTGGCCGTCGGCGCGCACCTCGTACGTCTCCGGGTCCACCTCGATCTTCGGGCAGTAGGCGTTGTTGACCATGTCGGCCTTCCTGAGTCCGCGGCAGCGGCTCACCGCGGAGATCATCTTGCGCAGGCCGAGCCGGGACGGCACCCCGTCCTCCAGAGCCGCCTTGGACACGAAGGTCAGGGACGTGGACGAGACGGCGCCGCCGTACGCGGCGAACATGGGCCGGTAGCGCACCGGCTGCGGCGTCGGAATCGACGCGTTGGGATCACCCATGGCCGCCGTCACGATGAGCCCGCTCTTGAGCACGAGCTCCGGCTTGACGCCGAAGAAAGCCGGCTTCCAGACTACGAGATCGGCGAGCTTGCCCGACTCGATCGAGCCGACCTCGTGGGCGATGCCATGCGAGATCGCGGGGTTGATCGTGTACTTGGCGACGTAGCGCTTGGCGCGGACGTTGTCGTTCCGGCCGTCGCCGGGCAGCGCCCCCCGCTGCTTCTTCATCTTGTCCGCCGTCTGCCAGGTGCGCGTGATGACTTCGGCGATGCGGCCCATGGCCTGCGAGTCCGAGGACAGCATGCTGATCGCGCCCAGGTCGTGGAGCACGTCCTCGGCGGCGATCGTCTCCGCGCGGATCCGGGACTCCGCGAACGCCAGGTCCTCGGGGATCTTGGGGTTCAGGTGGTGGCACACCATGAGCATGTCGAGGTGCTCGTCCATGGTGTTGACCGTGAACGGCATCGTAGGGTTGGTGGACGACGGCAGGCAGTTCGGCTCGCCGCAGACCCTGATGATGTCCGGGGCGTGGCCGCCTCCCGCGCCTTCCGTGTGATACGTGTGGATGGTCCGGCCCTTGAAGGCCCTGATCGAGTCCTCGACGAAGCCGGCCTCGTTGAGCGTATCCGTGTGAATCGCGACCTGGATGTCCATCTCCTCCGCGACGGAGAGACACGCGTCGATGGCGGCGGGAGTGGTGCCCCAGTCTTCGTGCAGCTTGAGCCCGATGGCGCCCGCGGCCACCTCTTCGCGCAGGGGGTCGGGCCGGGAGGCGTTCCCCTTGCCGAGAAACCCCAGGTTGATCGGCAGGGCGTCGGAGGCCTCGAGCATCCGGTGGATGTTCCACGCGCCGGCCGTGCAGGTCGTGGCGTTGGTGCCGGTGGCCGGGCCCGTCCCGCCGCCGATCAGCGTCGTCAGGCCGGCCGACAGCGCCTCGTCGATGAGCTGCGGACAGATGAAGTGGATGTGGCTGTCGATCCCGCCCGCGGTGACGATGCGTCCCTCGCCCGCGATGACTTCGGTGGAGGCGCCGACGATCATCCCCGGCGTCACGCCCGCCTGGATGTCGGGGTTGCCGGCCTTGCCCACGCCCACGATGCGTCCCGCGCGGATGCCGATGTCGCCCTTGACGATGCCCCAGTGGTCGAGGACGAGGGCATTCGTGATGACGAGGTCGAGGACACCCTCGGCGGCTGTGGCACGCGCCGACTGGCCCATGCCGTCGCGGATGACCTTGCCGCCGCCGAACTTGACCTCGTCGCCGTAGACGGTGAAGTCCTTCTCCACCTCTATGAGGATGTCCGTGTCCGCGAGCCGGACGCGATCTCCCACCGTGGGTCCGTAGAGATCGGCGTACTGTCGCCTCGGCAGCCGGAGAGTCATTCCCT
>JBKPBU010000420.1:0-16302 GCA_046727015.1 Candidatus Methylomirabilota bacterium
TACCACTACTTCGGCAACAAGGCGAGTCTCTTCCGCGAGATCCTCGCCCGGAAGGTGCGCGAGCGCTCCAAGTGGGCCGTGACGGCCCCCGCCGACGCGGCGGAGAGCCTGGCGTTCTGGTTCGACAGCGCCTGCCGGGACCGTGACTGGGTGCGGCTCATGGAGTGGGAGGCGCTCGGCTCGGCCGACGGGGTGGTGAGCGGGGACGCCGAGCGGCGCGCCGCCTTCCAGGCGGGCGTGGGGCAGGTGCGCGAGCGGCAGGCTCTCGGGCTGCTGCGGGCCGACCTCGATCCCGGGCATCTCCTGCTCGCGATGGTCGCGCTGACGACGTTCCCGGCGGCCTTCCCGCAGTTCACGCGCCTGCTCACCGGGCTCAGGCCGACCGACCGCGCCTTCGTGACCCGGCACACCGCCTTTCTCCGGCGGCTGTCCGACGGCCTCAGGCCTCTGCGCCATCGGCAGGCCTCGGAGGCGCGACGGTGACGCCCCGGCCGGCCGCAGCTCTCGCGATCTGCGTCTGGTTGATGGCGCTCGGCGGCTGCTCGCGCGGCGAGGGCGAGCAGTCCAAGGCCAAGCTGGCGAGGCCGCCCGCCGTGGCCGTCACCGCGGCCGCCGTCGAGGCCCGCGACGTGCCCGTGCAGATCCAGGGCATCGGCAACGTCCAGGCGGCCGCCACCGTGTCCGTGTACTCGCTTCTGAGCGGGCAGATCTTCAAGGTCCATTTCACCGAAGGGCAGGAGGTGAAGACGGGCGATCTTCTCTTCACGATAGACCCGCGGCCCTTCGAGTCGGCGCTCCAGCAGGCGCAGGCGACCATGGCCCAGCACCAGGCGGCGGTCTCGCAGGCCGAGGCCAACCTCGCGCGCGACCAGGCGCAGGCCGACAACGCGCGCGTGGAAGAAGAGCGCTACAAGAAGCTCGCGCAGGGCGGCCTGATCGCGCGCGAGCAGTACGACCAGATCCTCACGGCGCACAAGTCGGCGCTGGCCACGGTGGACGCCGATCGCGCCATGGTGACGAACCAGAAGGCGCTCGTGCAGGCCGACGCGGCGGCCGTGGACAACGCCAAGGTCCAGCTGAGCTACACGGCGATCCGGGCGCCGATCGAGGGGCGGACGGGCAACCTGCTCATCCACCAGGGCAACGTCGTCAAGGCCAACGACATCGGCAATCCGCTCGTGGTCATCAACCGCGTGCACCCGATCAACGTCGTCTTCGCGGTGCCCGAGCGCTTCCTCGAGGAGATCAAGACGGCGCGGGGCAAAGGGCCGCTCGCGGTCGAGGCGACCCCGCAGGGGCAGACGGTCACGGCGCGCGGCACGCTCAGCTTCGTCAACAACGCCGTGGACATGACGACCGGCACGATCCAGCTCAAGGCGACCTTCGACAACGTGGACAACGCGCTCTGGCCCGGGCAATTCGCCACCGTCACGCTGACGGTGCGCACCGAGCTCAATGCCCTCGTGGTGCCCTCGCAGGCGATTCAGGCCGGTCAGCAGGGGCAGTACCTCTTCGTGATCAAGCCGGACTCGACGGTCGAGTCGCGTCCCGTCAAGGTCGCCTTCGCCCTCGGGCCGACCACGGTGGTGCGGCAGGGCGTGCAGGCGGGCGAGCGCGTGGTGACGGACGGCCAGATGCGCCTGGTCTCCGGCGCGCGCGTTGACGTGAAGCCCTCCGGTCCGAGCCCGGCGGCGCAACCCGTCCAGACGCCCACCAGCCCGGCGGCAGCGCCCACCAGCCCCGCGGCAGCGCCAAGATGAACACCGACGTCTTCATTCGCCGCCCGGTCATGACGACGCTGCTCATGGCCGGCCTCCTCATCTTCGGCACGTTGGCGTATCGCCAGCTGCCGGCGAGCGACCTGCCCAACGTGGACTTCCCGGTGATTCAAGTAGCCGCGAGCCTGCCGGGCGCGAGCCCCGACACGATGGCCTCCGCCGTCGCGACGCCTCTCGAGCGCCAGTTCTCGACCATCGCGGGCATCGACTCGATGACGTCCACCAGCGCCCTCGGCCTCACCCAGATCACGGTGGTCTTCACCCTCGACCGGAACATCGACGCGGCGGCCCAGGACATCCAGGCGGCGCTCGCGGCCGCCGCGCCGCTCCTGCCCCCCGGAATGCCGACGCCGCCGTCCTACAAGAAGGTCAACCCGGCCGACCAGCCGGTGCTGTACCTCTCGCTCAGCTCGCCGACGCTGCCGCTGTACACGGTGGACGAGTACGCGCAGACCAACCTGGCGCAGCGGATCTCGACCATCACCGGTGTCGCGCAGGTGCAGGTTTTTGGGTCGCAGAAGTACGCGGTGCGCGTCCAGCTCGACCCGCGCGCCATGGCGACGCTCGGCGTCGGCATCGATGAGGTCCAGAACGCCATCGCCCACTCCAACGTCAACCTGCCCACCGGGACCATCTACGGGCAGTTCCAGTCGTTCAACGTCCAGGCGACGGGCCAGCTGACCAATGCCGCCGCCTACCGGCCGCTCATCGTGGCGTACCGGAACGGCTCGCCGGTGAGGCTCGAACAGCTCGGCTCCGTGCTCGACAGCGTGCAGACCGACAAGGTCGCCTCCTGGTACAACGACGAGCGCTCGGTCATCCTGGCCATCCAGCGCCAGCCCGGCACCAACACCATCGAGGTGGTGGACTCGATCAAGAAGATCCTTCCGAGCTTCCAGGCCCAGCTGCCCGCGTCCATCAATCTCAACATCCTCTACGACCGGTCGGTGTCGATCCGGGCCTCGGTCAGCGACGTCCAGTTCACGCTCCTGCTCGCGATCGCGCTCGTGGTCCTGGTGATCTTCCTCTTTCTGAGAAACGTGTCCGCGACGATCATCCCGAGCCTGGCCCTGCCGATGTCCATCCTCGGCACCTTCGCCGGCATGTACGCCCTCGGCTACACCATCGACAACCTCTCGCTCATGGCCCTGACGCTCGCCGTCGGCTTCGTCGTGGACGACGCCATCGTCGTGCTGGAGAACATCGTCCGGCACATCGAGCATGGGATGGGCCGCATGGAGGCGGCGCTCCTCGGGTCCCGCGAGATCGGCTTCACCATCATCTCGATGACGCTGTCGCTGGCGGCCGTGTTCATCCCGGTGCTGTTCATGGGCGGCGTGGTCGGCCGCCTGCTCCACGAGTTCGCGTCCGTGATCGGCATCGCCGTCATCGTCTCAGGCGTCGTGTCCCTCACCCTGACGCCGATGGCGTGCAGCCGCTTCCTCAAGCCGCCCGGTGCGTCGCACGGTCCGGTCTATCGCGCCTCGGAGCGCGTCTTCGACGGCATGCTCGGCGCCTACCGGCGGACGCTCGAGATCGTCCTTCGCCATCGCGTCATAACGTTCGCCGTCTTTCTCGTGACAATCGTGGGAACCGCGGCGCTCTTCATGATCGTGCCGAAGGGGTTCATCCCCGACGAGGACACCGGACAGATCTTCGCCTTCACCGAGGGCGCGCAGGACATCTCGTTCGACAGCATGATGGCGCACCAGCGGGAAGCCGCCGCCATCGTGCTCAAGCAGCCCTACGTCGACTCCTTCATGTCCTCGATCGGGGCCAGCAACACGAGCGTCGTGCCCAACACGGGGCGTTTCTTCATCCGCCTCAAGCCGCGCGCGCAGCGGCCCGGCGTGGACGAGATCATCCAGGAGCTTCGCTCCAAGCTGACGGGCATCCCCGGATTCACCGTGTACCCGCAGAAGCTGCCGACGATCCGGATCGGCGGCAACCTGACCAAGGCGGCCTACCAGTACACGCTCCAGGACGCCGACGCCGCGGACCTCTACAAGTGGGCGCCCGTGCTCCTCGACAAGGTCCGAGGGCTGCCGGGCTTCCTCGACGTGAACTCGGATCTCCAGCTGACGAGCCCGCAGGTGCTGGTCGAGATCGACCGCGACCGGGCGTCGGCCATGGGCGTCAACGCGGGCCAGATCGAGAGCGCGCTCAACAATGCCTACGGCGCTCCGCAGGTCTCGACCATCTACACGCCGACGAACCAGTACTGGGTGATGATGGAGCTCCTGCCGCAGTTCAAGGACGACCCCGACGCGCTCGGCATGCTCTACATACGGTCGACCTCGGGCAAGCTCGTCCCGCTCAACGCCGTAGCGAAGCTCACGCGCACGGTGGGCCCGCTCACCGTCAACCACCTGGGCCAGCTGCCGGCCGTGACCATCTCCTTCAACCTCAAGCCCGGTGTGCCGCTGGGCGACGCCGTCACCGAGATCCGCGAGCTGGAGCGGGGACTCCGCCTCCCCGCGACGCTGTCCACGAGCTTTCAGGGCACCGCGCAGGCCTTCCAGGCCTCGGTCAAGGGCCTGGGGCTCCTCCTGCTCGCGGCGGTGCTGGTCATCTATCTGATCCTGGGCATCCTGTACGAGAGCTTCATCCACCCGCTCACCATCCTCTCCGGCCTGCCGTCGGCGGGAATGGGGGCGCTCCTCACGCTCCTCATCTTCCACGAGGAGCTCAATCTCTACGGCTTCGTCGGCATCATCATGCTGGTCGGCATCGTGAAGAAGAACGCGATCATGATGATCGACTTCGCCGTGGTTGCCCAGCGCGAGGGCAAATCGCCGCACGACGCGATCTTCCAGGGCTGCCTGCTCCGGTTCAGGCCCATCATGATGACGACGATGGCGGCCCTGATGGCGACCCTGCCCATCGCGGTCGGCGTCGGCGCCGGGAGCGACTCGCGGCGCACGCTGGGCCTCTCGGTGGTGGGTGGGCTCATCCTCTCCCAGCTGCTGACCCTGTACATCACTCCCGTGATCTACCTCCAGCTCGAGGGGCTGCGCGAGCGCGTGGGTGGGTGGCGCGATCTGTGGCATCGCTTGCGCCCCGCGCGGCCGGAAACGCTCGGGCTGCCCTCCTCGGGCAGCGCGGGCAAGTAGCCGTTGTACCTCTGACACTGCTGACACTCTTACTGTGTAGGAACTGCGCTTGCCCCCGGCCGTCCATACGGCGGAGACGATCAGAAGTCCACGAGAAACCGGCTGATTCCGGTCCAGGAGTCCCAGGACCGCCCCGGCATGGCCGTTGCACGTCTCTGTCCCTGACTCTCTGAAGCTCCAGACCAGGGGAGGAATTACCATGGAGCAGGTTCAAGACGTGATGACTCCAAATCCATGCGTCATCTCGCCCGAGGCTTCGGTCATGGATGCCGCGCAGATCATGCGGGAATGCGATATCGGTGACGTGATCGTGCTCGAGGGCGACTGGCTCTTCGGCATTCTCACGGATCGCGACATCGTCGTGCGCGCTCTGGCCGAAGGGCTGGAACCGGACAGCACGCCGGTGGGCGAGATTTGCAGCCGGGAGCTCACCACGATCGAGCCCACGGCCAGTGTGAAGCAGGCGGTAACGCTCATGCGCGAGAAGGCCATTCGCCGGCTTCCCGTCGTCGACGACAGCGATCACGTCATCGGGATCGTGTCGATCGGCGATGTGGCGGTGGAGCGGGATCGCCGGTCGGCACTCGCCGATATTAGCGCGGCGCCGCCAAACGTCTAGCAGGCGGGTCTGCAGGCGGGAGTTACTGGTCGGGAGCCTTCGGAGCGACCGACACGCCGCGGGCGCCTGTCTTCTCGATCGCGCGGGCGACGAGGCCCGAGACCTTCGCCTCCTCGACGAAGCCGCGAAGATACTTCGCGGCCGCGTCACGCCCTTTCGGGACTCCCACCGCCTGCTGGACCGCCATGAACTGGCCATCGAGGATGCGGGACCCCGGCAGCTTCGCGGCGGGCGCGATGAGCGACTGCGTCAGGCCGGCGAGCGCCTCGACTTGGCCAGTGACCAGCAGGTCGACGGCGGCGTCGGCGCCTTGCGCCCGCACCAGCTGGGCGCGCTGGAGACTTCGAGTCAGGAACAGCTCGTAGTTCGCCCTCGCCGGTGCGGCGACGCGCACGCCCTCCCGGTCCACGTCGGCGATAGAGCGGAGAGGCGAGCCGGCCGGCACGAGGTAGGTCGCCTGGAGCTCCACGTAGGCCGCGGTGAAGGTGATCTCCGCGGCCCGCGCCGGATCGCTTCCCAAGAACGCGATGTCCCACTCGCCGGCCTTCGCTCCATCGACCATGGCCCCGACGCTGTCGTACGCGACGATCGTCACGGGCACGCCCACTCGCCGGCCCAGCTCGCGCGCCAGGTCGATCGCCACCCCACTGGACTCGCCGGTCGCCAGATTCTTCCTGGCTAGGATGGCATTTCCATAGTTGATTCCGGCGCGCAGCGTGCCCGTCGGAGCGAGCTCGGCGCGCGCCGGGGGTGGAACGTGAGGTGCCGATGCGCCGGCGGCCATGAGCACCACAGTAGCAAATCCGGGAGCGCTTCTGGACATGAGCGTAGGATAGCGACGACAAGTGACCATGCGTCCTCGATCCCCGGCAGACCTCGCGAGGCTCGCCCTCCTGGCCGGGGTCTACTTCGCCGTCGCCAAGGTGGGGCTCATGCTGGCCTTCGTCCACGCCAGCGCGACGACGGTGTGGCCGCCGACCGGGCTCGCCCTCGCGGCCAATCTCGTGCTGGGCTACTGGGTCTGGCCCGGAGTCCTGGTGGGCGCCTTCCTGGCGAATGTGACAACGGGGGGCGCCATCGCCTCCTCCGCGGGCGTCGCGATGGGCAATACGCTCGAGGGGTTCGTGGGCGCCTACCTCGTCAACCGGTTCGCCAGAGGCCGGCATGCATTCGAGCGGCCGCAGGACATGCTCCAATTCGCGGTGCTCGCCGGCATGGTCAGCACGGCGGTGAGCGCCACCTTTGGAGTGACGAGCCTGTCCCTCGCCGGAATCGCCCGCTGGGCCGACTACGGATCGATCTGGCTGACGTGGTGGCTGGGGGACGCGGGAGGCGCCCTCATCGTGGCGCCGATGCTGATTCTGTGGATCGGACGCCCGCGTGTGCAAGTGGGCTCCCGGCGGTTTCTCGAGGCGGTCTTCATGCTGGCCTGTGTGGTCGTGATCGCCCAGGTCGTGTTCGGCGGATGGCTCCCGGCGCGGTTCAGGAATTATCCGATCGCCTTCTTGTGCGTCCCATTTCTCGTCTTGATCGCGTACCGGTTCGGTCAGCGGGAGACCGCGACGGCCGCCTTCGTGCTGTCGGGGCTGGCGACCTGGGGCACCTTGCGCGGCTTCGGGCCCTTCACCTTGGCGATGCCCAACGAGTCCCTGCTGCTCTTGCAGGGGTTCATGGTGGTGACGACGGTGACGGCCATGGTGCTCGCGGCTGCGGTGGCGGAAAACCGGCGGGCCGAGACGGACAGGTCGCGCCTCGCGTCGATCGTAGAGTCATCACACGATGCCATCATCGGCAAGACGCTCGACGGCACGATCCTGAGCTGGAACGTGGCGGCGACCTCGCTGTACGGATATACGGCCGAGGAGGTGATTGGCCGCCCCATCTCCATCCTTGCTCCACCCTCTTTCGCTGACGAGGTGCCGCGAATGCTGGAGCGGATCCGGAAGGGGGAGTGGGTCGAGGCGTTCGAGACCTCGCGGCTGACGAAGGACGGAAGGATGATCACCGTCTCCCTCACCATCTCACCTGTCTCCGATGCCAGCGGCCGGATCCAGGGCGCTTCCGCCATCTCGCGGGACGTCACGGAGCGAAAGCGGGTCGAGGAGGCGGCGAGACAAACGGAAGTGTTGCTCTCGGTGGCGCGCTTGGCCAATGCGGCGGCTCACGAGATCTACAATCCGTTGACGGCCATCATGGTGCCGCTCCAGCTCCTCGCCATCGAGCATCCGGCCGGCTCCAATTCGAGCAAGCGCCTGAAGCTGGCGCTCGAGTCCGCCGAACGCATCCGATTGATCGTCGCCCGCATGCAGCAGGTCACGAGACTCGAAGTTGCCGACCAGCCGGCCGGCCTGCCCGAGAGGCTCGATCTCCTCAAGTCGGGCCCGGGCGGCGGCAAAGGGCCGTAGGAGGACTCCCGGCCATGGACTTCCAGTACACGCCGGAGCAGCAGGCCTTCCGCCGCGAAGTCCGCGACTGGCTCGAAGCACACCTGTCGCCTGATCTGTGCGTGGACGATCCCTTCGACGAGCGCGTCGCGCCGGACCGCGAGATCTTCGAGCGGCGCGTGGCCTGGCAGAAAAAGATGTCCGGGGCCCGGTGGGTCGGTATCTCCTGGCCGGCCCAGTACGGCGGCCGGGACGCGACCTTGATGGAGCAGATCATCTTCGACGAGGAGTACTTCCACGCGCGCGCCCCCGTCCTTCCCGGTTATTCCGGTGTGAACATGGCGGGGCCGACCATCATCGAGTGGGGCACCGAGGAGCAGAAGCGGCGCTTCCTCCCGCGCATCCTGGGCGGCGACGACATCTGGTGCCAGGGGTATTCCGAGCCGGGCGCCGGCTCCGACCTCGCGAGCCTGTCGACCCGTGCCGAGGACAGGGGCGACCATTTCGTGGTCAACGGCCAGAAGGTGTGGACGTCGGGGGCCCAGTTTGCCGACTGGATCTACATGCTGGTGCGCACCGACCCGGCGGCGCCCAAGCACAAGGGCATCAGCTACCTGCTCGTGGACATGAAAACGCCGGGGATCACGGTGCGGCCACTCGTCCTCATGAACGGCCACCGCCACTTCAACGAAGTCTTCTTCGTCGACGTTCGCGTGCCGAAGGCGAACCTGATCGGCCGGCAGAACGAGGGATGGAAGCCGGCCATGACCACGCTCATGTACGAGCGCAAGTCCGGCGGAAGCCGGGGGTTTGCCGAGCAACTCGGGCGGCTCCGGAGCCTGGCCGGAGAGTTGCGCGTCGCCGGCCGCTCGGCCTGGGAGGACCCGCTGGTGCGTCAGGGTTTCGCCCAGCTCTGGATCGAGGCGACGTGCCTCAAGTACACGCGGCTGCGCAATATCACACGCCAGCTCCGCGGCGAGCCGCCCGGACCCGAGGGCTCCATCCTCAAGCTCTTCGGCTCCGAGCTGGGCGTGCGCATCGCGGATTTCGCCGGCGGGATGTTGGGCTCCCACGTGCTCGTCAACCGCCCGAGCGATGCGGTGCCCGACGGCCCGCGCTGGTACAACCGCGTCGTGAGCGCCCGCCAGTACACCATCGCCGGCGGCACCAGCGAGATTCAGCGCAACATCATCGGCGAGCGCGTCCTGGGCCTGCCCAAGGACTAGCAGGGCGGCGAGAAGGGCCCATCTGCTTCGTTGCCGCCCTCGGCCGGGGGGCTCAACGTAGAGAGACTACGCCTCGCCCCCAGCCTTCGGGCGGCGCCTCGCATCTGGACCCTTCTCGACGCCCTGCGGGCCATTCCGCCGACTTCTAGATTTCCGAGTAGCCGCTGCCCCGCGTGTCCGCGCCGCGGCCGCGCGCCTCCGTGATCCAGCCGAACTCCCGCAGCAGCGGCTGGCTGTAGGTGACGCGGCCGGTGGTCTTGTCGAGCGGCTCGGTGGCGAGCACGAGGGCCGCCTGGGCCATGAGCAGCGGCGGCTCCCCGCGCGGATCATCCATGGACGCCACGAGCCGGTGATATACGGTGCCGGGCGTCGGGACCACCTGAGAGGGCGCTACCGACGAGACCGAGATGCCGTACTGGTAGACCTCGGAGGCGAGGCCCTGGGTGAAGCGCTCGAGGGCCGCCTTCTCCGCGCCGTAGCAGGTGCCGCCGCGGGCTCCCGGCGCGGGGTCTGGGTATGGGCCGCGCCCGGGGCCGATCGCGGAGCCCGACGAGATGTTGACGATGGCGCCGCTCCGCCGCGGGATCATGTCGGCGAGGACGAGCTGGCTCAGGACGAACGGGGCGTGGAAGTTGACGGCCCACGAGCGCATCCACTTGTTGACCGGATAGTCCTTGACCTGCACGTAGTAGGTCAGCGCGGCATTGTTGACGAGCACGTCCACGGGACCGTAGAGGTCGCGCGCCGCCCCCACCAGCCGCTCGCACTCCGCAGGCTCCGCGATGTTGGCGGTGACCGCCTCGGCGGTGCCGCCCTCCGCGCGTATGCCCGCCACCGTCGTCTCGAGCGATCCCGCGAGGGGATGGTCGCCTTCGCGCAGCGTGCGCGCGGCGCAGATGACGCGCCCGCCCTCGGCGGCGAAGAGTCGCGCGATCTCGGCGCCGATGCCGCGGCTCGCGCCTGTCACCAGTACGGACTTTCCGTCCAGCTTCCCCATGGCCTCTCCTCGCGGATCGTAATCGTTATCGGAGGTGGCAGCGGGCTATGTTAGCCCAACCCGGCCCGCGAGGGGCGCGGCGATGCCTTGACACGTTCGCGGGTTTCTCTCATAGTCTTGGCCTCGCACCGGTAGCTGTCGTGAACCCCGCAGTCGAGCCGCGGAGGCTGGTCATGGCGCAAGGGAGCGCGTTGGGTTACGAGGTTGTCGAGGGCTGGGAGCAGCTGCCCGGCGGATACAAGCACCGCGACGTCGCGGGCGTGGCGGTGGATTCCGAAGACCGGGTCTACCTGATCTGCCGCGGCGACCATCCCATCATCGCCTACGATTCGGGCGGCAGGTTCCTGCGCTCCTGGGGCCAGGGCGAGTTCACGTACCGGACCCACGGCATCAGCGTCGGGCCGGACGAGATGCTCTACTGCACGGACGACGGCAACCACACCATCCGCAAGTTCACGCCGGACGGCAAGCTCCTGATGACGCTGGGGACGATGAACACGCCGTCCGACACCGGCTACGACGGCAAGGATTCCGCCACCGTCGCGCGGGCCGCCGGTCCCTTCAACCGCCCGACGAACATCGCGGTAGGACCCAAGGGCGATCTCTACGTCTCCGACGGCTACGGCAACGCCCGCGTGCACCAGTTCTCGCCGTCAGGCGAGTTGAAGCGGTCGTGGGGCACGCCGGGCGGTGGCCCCGGCCAATTCTTCATCCCTCACGGTATCGCCGTGGCGGCCGACGGGCGCGTCTTCGTCTGCGACCGTGAGAACGACCGCATCCAGATCTTCAGCCCGGACGGCGAGTATCTCAGCGAGTGGACGGACACCCAGCGGCCGACTCACCTCGTGTTCGACCCGCAGGGACGGGCCTACGTGTCCGAGCTGTGGTGGCACACGGGCCAGACCTCCCAGCGCCTGGGGCCGGTGAAGGAAGCGCGATACGGCCGGGTCAGCGTCTTCGATCGCGACGGCCGCGTGCTCGCGCGCTGGGGCGGCCCCGTGGCCGAGGCCCCCGGCAGCTTCGCGGCGCCGCACGGCCTGGCCGTCGACTCGCGCGGCGACGTCTACGTGGCGGAGGTGACGTGGACCTTCGCGGTGAGTCGCGGCAAGGCCCGCGAGGACTGCCACACCTTCCAGAAATTCTCGCTCAAGGCCTGACCGCGACGGCGCTCGGGGCTCCGGAGCGTTCCGTAGCCCCGAGCGATTTCTGATCCCGCACGGCGCCCGCGGTCACTCATGCGAGTGGACGGGCAGGCCGTCATGCTGGTGTTCCTGGATTCGGTGATGGTGTTCCCCACCTTGCCCCACGGGATCGACGTGGACCGTGACGCCCCCCAGATGAGGCATGTGATGGAGCAGCTGGTGGCGGACCTCCCGGGCAAGATCATGGCCTTCGGCAACGGACAGACCCCCCGGCACCGTGATGCTGAGATCCGCGTGCAAGCGGTGGCCGATCCACCGCGCGCGCACGTCAGTCACCTCGGAGACGCCGGGAACATGGCCGGCCGCGTGAGAGATAGCCTCGAGGGTGCCGGGTTCCACGCCGTCCAACATTCGGGCGATGACCGCGCGCGCCGACTGCCAGACGAGAAGGACGATCGCCACCGAGATGAGCAAGCCCACGATCGGGTCCGCCAGCGGGTAGCCCGCCCACACTCCCACCGCTCCCACGAGAACGGCAAGACTCGTCCAGCCATCCACCCGTGCGTGGTAGCCGTCGGCGACCAGCGCGACGCTGCCGATCTGCCGCCCGACACGGATACGGAAGACCGCCACGGCCTCGTTCCCCACGAAACCGACCACGGACGCCAGCATGACGGCCCACAGCAAGTCGACGGGCTGTGGATGGATCAGGCGGTGAATGGCTTCGTAACAGGCAATGAAGGCGCTCACCAGAATGGTGGCGATGATCACCAGTCCGGCGAAGTCCTCCACTCGACCCAGCCCATAGGTGAAGCGGCGCGTTACTCGGCGTCGAGCGAGCATGAAAGCGATCCCGAGGGGGAGGGCGGTCGAGGCATCCCCAAGGTTATGGATCGTGTCGGCCAGCAGCGCGACGCTTCCGGAGAGGACCACCACCACCAGTTGCACGAGCGCCGTCGCCGTCAGACCGATGAAGGACCACTTCAGCGCCCAGAGGCCTCGCGTCGTCGAAGCAATCGAGGGATCGACCACCCCGTGGGTGTGCCCGTGGCCCTGATAGTCTCCATGGGCATGATCGTCGTGGTGACCGTGACCCCCGTGATCATGAGACGGGCTGGGGCTCATCGATGCCTCCGATCTGATTGTACGGCTATCCGCAGATCTGACCGACCACGAGCCGGCGTGCGGCGAAATCGGGAGCAGGCACGATTGATCACTTCAGGAGTGTCACGGCAAAGAACGCGGCCCCGGCCAGCCCCAGCCCGAGCGACCCCAACCAGAGGAGCCGATTGCGGGTCAGTGCCGCCACGGCGCCGAGCGCGATTGCCACCTGAAAGATCGCGACAGTGTTGGCAAACCCGTGGTGCCGGTGCAGCAGGTGGTCAGCTTCCGTCGACTTCGCGTCGCGCTCCTGCTCTTTGGCCTGGGCCTCTTTCTGGATCTCCGCCTGCTCCGCGGCGTAGCGCTTCGTCGTCTCCTCGTGCGCAGCGGGCGGCGTCTTGCCGTTCGCCAGCCACGCCGCGCGCGAGGCCTCCTGGACGGCCGCCTTGATTCCCTTGGCCTGGTAGTAGGCCCACTGGTTGGACGCCTCCGCCTGGAGCCGCGCCGCTTCGGTCTTGAGCACCAGCGCTTCGTTCACGGTCGCTCCAGCCCGGAGGGCGGCGATGGCCGCCACCGCGGCCAGGAGCGCCGTGGTCAGGGCAATCGCCTTGAGCAACGTGCCCCCTTGCCGTTCAACCTGATCGTGAATCATCTCGTGCAGCTTGTCGGTGTCGATCTCGGGCCCTTCCGGCATGCGACCACCTCCTCTTTCTCTGTCCCTCCATTCGATTCGGCCGCTCCCGATGCCCTCCCATGCCTTCTGGCGGACAGCCTAGCGCAAGTCAGGGTGGGCGAGAAACCTTCCGATTCACAGGGCCGTCCCTCCATTCTCCGGCGTATCCATTGCCCGACGTTGTCACGCCTTCGTCACCCCGGCACCGTCAGCCTGAGAACAGCCCAACCTTTTCAACGAGTCGCGCCGTATCTCACCCTTGGCACTGCAGTTGCTAATTCATCACTGTGACAGTCAGAGAGTCACCAGATGGACACATCCAGGGCTCGGATGCCCTTTCCAAGATTGGAGAAAACAGTGACCGGGTCGCGTGCGATCAAAGCGTTGATGTTGGTGGGTCTCACTGTTGGTGCGCCGGCGTATGCGCAGGCGCAGTCAGGTGTCGGTGTGGTAACCACGCTCGTCGGTGAGGCGGCCGTGGAGCGCGTAGCCGCGTCCAAGCCCGTCGTGCTGAAGAAGCTCGATAACGTTTTTGCGATGGACCGGATCGCCACCAAGGAGCGCTCGGTGGTTCATGTGCTTATGGGCGGCAAGGCGCTTCTCACCGTCCGTGAGCTCTCGGTGGTGACCATCACCGAGGAGGGCGGCCGCTCAACGGTAGATCTGCAGTCGGGCAAGGTCGGGCTGGCGGTCGTGCGCGAAAAGATGAAGCCGGGCGAGGTGATCGAGGTCCATACGCTCCATGCGGTGGCGGCGGTCCGTGGGACCGTGCTCGTCGTCGAGGTCGTGCCGGGTTCCGCCGGGAAGGATCAGCTCCAGCCGGGCGAGAGCTCCACCAACGTATACCTGCTTCACGGCAAGCTCGACGTCTCCCTCCGAAGCAATCCGGGCGCCGCGCCTGTGCAGCTCGAGAGCCTTCAAAGTGTCACGGTGACCCGTGGCGCGCTTGGGACCATGCGCCCGCTCTCTCCCGCTGCGGCGGCGGCTGCTACCACAGGCCTGAAACCTGGTCAGCAGGCCGTGACGACGATCCCCGAGAAGCTCCAGACAGCGGTGAGCGAGCGCCAGCGGGTACTCGCTGTCGCCACGGCCGAGGGACTGGCGGGCGGCGAGCAGGGTGGCAAAGGACGTAACGGCAACGCCGGGCAGGTGTCAAACGCCAAGGCCGGCGAAGCCGAGTCGAATGGGGACTCCATCATTCCCGTCGGGGATACGGCAGATGGAGCTCGTGTGGCGAACGGAAACGGGTTTGGATCGAACGATAGCGACGGCAATGGCAGAGGCGGCGGCAATGGCAACGGCGGCGGCAATGGTTTCGGGGGTCGCGGCACCGGTCCCGCATCAGAGTTCGGTGGCGGCAGGGGACCGAGCCTCGGGTCTGGCGGTGGCGTGGGAGGCGGCGGATTCGGGCCAATCGTACGGTTCCAGATCTTCAAGAAGAAGAACTAGACGTTAGCTGATGTCCCGTCGGCCCGTCTGGTATGTTCCGGGTTCGCCGGCGGCTTCGCGGCTTGGGAGCCTGCCGGACGACCTCGAGCGTCGGCCCCTCTCCGACATGACGCTGCTCGCGAGCCCGGAATCGCCGGGCGTCCTGGTCGTCGACGCCGGCGGGGGGGAAGCAAACGTCCTCGCGCGGGCGGCCGCGTGCGCGGCGGGACTGCCGGTGGTGGCGCTGGTCAATGGTGACGTGCCGGACGCCGTTCCCGGCCATCCGTGCTACGCGTACCTGTGCTCGTCGGTGTCCCCGACCACCTTGGCCCTCGTCCTCGGGGAAGCGTGCGAGCGCGCGCGTGTCAAGGCCGAAGCGCGCGAAGCGGGCACCCAGCTCGAAGAGCTCACCGCGATCGGCATACGCTTGTCGGCCGAGCGCAATCTCGACGCGCTGCTCGAGCTGATTCTCACGAAGGGGCGGGAGATTACCCGGAGCGACGCCGGATCCCTGTACGTGGTCGAGAAGACGCCCGACGGCCGGTCATGCCTGCGCTTCAAGCTGGCGCAGAACGACAGCGTGCAGGTGCCGTTCAGCGAATCGACGCTGCCGATCAGCGCGGAGAGCGTGGCGGGATTCGTCGCCCTGTCGGGCGAGGTGCTGCGGATCGACGACGCATATGCCTTGCCGCCGGAGTCTCCCTTCCACATCAATGCCGAGTTCGACGCGCAGATCGGATACCGGACGACATCGATGCTGGTGGTCGCCATGAAGACCCCGCAGGGCGAAATCATCGGGGTGCTGCAATTCATCAACTGCAAGCGCGTTCCCGGGCAGCCCTTTGCCTCGCCTGAAGTCATGGAGCGCGAGGTTTTGCCATTCCCGGAGCGCTATCGGAACCTGGCGGCCGCCCTGGCCTCCCAGGCTGGCGTGGCCATCCAGGGAGCGCAGGTCCTCGAAGAGCTGCGTGCCACACTGCAGAAGCTCGAGGCCTCCCAGCAGCAGATGGTGCAGGCGGAGCGCCTGAGCGCCCTCGGCGAGATGGCGGCCGGCGTCGCGCACGACTTCAACAATCTGCTCGCGGTGGTGGTGGGGCGCTCGGAGCTGCTGCTGGCAAGAGGGCAGGAGCCGGACGTCACGCGGGACGTCGAGATCATTCGCCAGGCGGCCTGGGACGGAGCCCACACCGTTCGACGGATACAGGAATTCACCCGGACGCGCCAGACGCGCCCAGCGGGGCGGGTGGACATTCCCGAGCTGCTGCGGGACGTCGTCGAGCTGACCCGGAGCCGCTGGAAGGACGAAGCCCAGAGCCGCGGTGTCTCCTACGACGTACGGGTCGAGGGCGGACCCGCTCTCCCTGTGGCCGGGATCCCGGCGGAGCTCCGCGAGGTGTTCATGAATCTGCTGATCAATGGCCTCGACGCCATGCCCGGAGGGGGACAGTTCGTGTTCCGGGTCTCGAGCGACGCCGAGACCGTGACAATAGCCGCCGCGGACACGGGCTGCGGCATGTCGGACGAGATTCGGTGGAGGGTGCTGGAGCCCTTCTTCACCACCAAGGGCTCACGTGGAACCGGGCTCGGCCTGGCCGTCTCATGGGGCATCGTCAAGCGTCACGGGGGCACGATCGAGATCGAGAGCAGCCCGGGCGCGGGCAGTACCTTCACGGTCCGGCTGCCTGTCAGCGCGGAAGAGCCGACAGCGGAGGCTCGGGAGTCAGCGCCTCGAACCGTGGGCGCCGCCCACGTGCTGGTCATCGATGACGAGCCCGAGGTTCGATCCGTGCTCCGGGAAATGCTCGTGTCCTTTGGCTACACCGTGGTCGAGGCGGCGAGCG
>JBKPBU010000421.1:0-4306 GCA_046727015.1 Candidatus Methylomirabilota bacterium
GCGTTCCTCTTCCCCGGGCAGGGCTCACAGGCGGTCGGCATGGGCCGGGCGTTCGCGGAGTCTTCGCCCGCGGCGGCGGCAGTGTGGAGCCGGGCCGACGATGCGGTCGGCTTCCGGCTCTCGCGGCTCTGTTTCGAGGGGCCTGAGGAAGAGCTCGCCCTCACCGCGAACACCCAGCCCGCCATACTGACGGCGAGCGTTGCCGCGGCGGCGGTGCTCTCCGAGCGCGGCATTGCCCCCGACCTCTGCGCCGGGCACAGCCTGGGGGAGTACTCCGCGCTCGTGGTGACGGGCGCGCTCGGCTTCGCCGACGCCGTGCGCCTCGTCCGGAAGCGCGGCGAGTTCATGCAGGAGGCCGTGCCCGTGGGCACGGGCGCGATGGCCGCACTCATGGGGATCGACGCGGAAACGGCCGAGAAGGTCTGCGCCGAGGCGGCGCGGGGCGAGGTCGTCAACGTCGCCAACATCAACTCGCCGGGGCAGATCGTGATCGCCGGCCATCGGGCCGCCGTCGAGCGGGCCGTGGCGGCGGCGGCGGCCCTCGGCAGCAAGAAGGGCGTGCTCCTGCCTGTGAGCGCGCCATTTCATTCGGCGCTCATGAAGTCTGCCGCCGACCGCCTCGCGGGCGAGCTCGAGAGGGTGAGCGTGCACGCCCCGCGGGTGCCCGTTGTGCGCAACGTGGACGCGGGGATCACCACCACCGCCGCCGACGTCAAGCCCTTCCTCGTCCGCCAGGTGGCGAGTCCGGTGCGCTGGACGGACTGCCTCGGCGTGCTCGCGCGTGAGGGCGCCACTACCTGGCTGGAGGTCGGGCCCGGGCGAGTGCTGACGGGGCTCCTGAAGCGCACCGTTGAAGGCGCCCGAGGGCAGGCGGTCGAGGACCCGGATTCGCTCGAGAAGGTCGCCGCCGCGCTCGCCGGAGGGCCCACCGCGTGAATGCAGGCAAGGCGCTGGCGGGCCGCATCGCGGTGGTGACGGGCGGAACGCGCGGGATCGGCCTGGCCATCGCTCGTGCGCTGGCGGAGGACGGCGCCTCCGTGGTAGTCTCTGGCCGCGACGCGGCCCGGCTCGAGTCCGCCGTCATGGAACTCGAGGCGTCGGGCGCAGCGGCGGTCGGTCTGGCGGCGGATCAGTCGAAGCGGGAGGATTGCGACCGGCTGGTGGATGCGGCGAAGGAGCGCTTCGGCCGCATCGACGTGCTCGTCAACAACGCCGGTATCACGCGCGACCAGCTCCTCGTGCGGATGAAGGACGACGACTGGGACCAGGTCATGGACACGAACCTCCGGGGCGTGTTCCTCATGACGCGGGCAGCGGCCAAGTCGATGATGCGGCAGAAGAGTGGGCGGATCATCAATATCACGTCCACCGCGGGGGCTATGGGCAACGCCGGCCAGGTCAACTACTCGGCGGCCAAGGCGGGCGTGATCGGCCTCACGAAAGCGGCCGCGCGCGAGCTGGCGCACTGGAACATCCTGGTCAACGCCGTGGCGCCCGGCCTGATCGAGACGGACATGACGGCCGGCATATCCGGCGAGGCCCGGGAGGCGCTGCTCCAGCAGGTGCCGCTCAAGCGGATCGGGGCGGCGCGTGAGGTAGCCGAGGTGGTACGATTCCTGGCCGGCGACGGCGCCGCCTACGTCACGGGGCAGACGATCCACGTCAACGGGGGTCTCTACATGTAGGACGTCTCCGCGGGGATCAGGGGATCGGTGGTGTGAGTTCAATCTATGCGGAAGCGGGGGGTGTTCATGGCAAAGCCGGTCGAGGAGCGGGTGAAGGAGATCATCGTCGAGCAACTCGGGGTCGAAGAGGACGAGGTCAACCCCAACGCGAAGTTCATCGAGGATCTGGGCGCCGATTCGCTCGACACGGTCGAGCTGGTCATGGCCTTCGAGGAGGAGTTCGACCTCGAGATCCCCGACGAGGACGCGGAGAAGATCACCACGGTGGGTGACGCGATCAGCTATATCAAGGAGAACCAGTAGCCGGACCACCGGCGCCGCCCATGGCCATGGACAAGCGCCGCGTAGTGATGACCGGCGCGGGGGCGGTCACCCCCGTCGGCAACACGGCCGAGGAGTTCTGGGCCTCTCTCCTCGCGGGCCGGTCCGGGATCGGACCGATCACCCGATTCGACGCCAGCCAGATGCCGACGCGCATCGCGGGCGAGATCAAGGGCTTCGACCCGCTCAAGTACATCGACAAGAAGGACGACCGCAAGTTCGACCGGTTCCTCAAGTACGCGGTCGCCTGCGCCGTGATGGCCGTGGAGGACGCGGGGCTCAAGACGGATCGCGTGGATGCCACGCGCTTCGGCGTGCTGGTGGGCTCCGGCATCGGCGGCATCGAGACGCTGCTCGAGCAGTACGCCATCCTCACGGAGAAGGGGCCGGACCGGGTGTCCCCTTTCTTCGTGCCGATGATCATCGTCAACATGGCGTCGGGCGTGATCTCGATGCGCTTCGGCGCGAGGGGGCCGAACTCGTCGGTGGTCACCGCGTGCGCCACCGGCAACCATGCGATCGGCGACGCCATGAGAATCATCCAGCGTGGCGACGCCGACGTGATGATCGCGGGCGGGGCGGAGGCCATCATCATCCCCCTGACCATCGCCGGCTTCTGCCAGATGAAAGCCATGTCCATGCGCAACGATGATCCGACGAAGGCATCCCGCCCGTTCGACGCCGAGCGTGACGGCTTCGTCTGCGGCGAGGGCGGGGGCCTCGTGGTCCTGGAGTCGCTGGAGCACGCGCGGGCGCGCGAGGCCCGCATCTACGCCGAGATCGTGGGCTACGGCATGACGGGTGACGCGCATCACATGACCGCGCCCGATCCCGAGGGCGACGGCGCGGCCCGGGCCATGGCGGCCGCCCTCCGCGACGCCGCGCTCGAGCCTTCGTCCGTCGGCTACATCAACGCGCACGGCACGTCCACGCCCTATAACGACAAGTTCGAAACCATCGCGATCAAGCGCGTCTTCGGGGACCATGCCAAGAAGCTTGCGGTCTCGTCCACGAAGTCCATGACCGGGCATCTCCTGGGGGCCGCGGGCGGGATCGAAGCCATTGCGACCGCCTTCGCGTTGCACCATGGAATGCTCCCGCCCACGATGAACTACGAGAAGCCCGACCCCGACTGCGACCTCGACTACATCCCGAACCAGGCGCGCAAGCAGGAGATCGAGGTCGCGCTCAGCAATGCCTTTGGCTTCGGCGGCACGAACGCGACGCTGGCCTTCAAGAAGTACCGCGCCTAGCAGGGCGCCGATAAGGGCCCATCTGCTTCGTTGGCTCCCTCGGCCGCAGGCTCAACGTAGCAGGGCTACGCCTCGCCTGCGACCTTCGGGCGCCGCCTCGCATCTGGACCCTTCTCGCCGCCCTGCGCGGTCTTTGTAAACCTATAGGCGATGCCCGCTGATCCGCTTGAGCACCTCGGCAGTCGGCTTGGCCATACGTTTCGTGAACGGGTTCTGCTCGAGCAGGCGCTGACGCATAGCTCTTTCGCCAACGAGCATCCGGGCACTCGCGACAACGGCGCGCTTGCCTTCCTCGGCGATGCCGTGCTCGCCCTGGTCGTCGGCGAGCACCTCTGGCGCGCGTTCCCGGACGAGGCCGAGGGCGTGCTGACTCCGAAGCGCGCCGAGCTCGTCTCCGGCGCCAATCTTGGCCGCTGGGCCGTCGCGATACATCTCGGGCCCCACCTGCGCCTGGGCCGCGGCGAAGAGCAGATGGGCGGGCGCGAGAAGGAATCGCTCCTTGCCACGGCGCTCGAGGCCGTGCTGGCCGTCGTGTATCTCGAAGGCGGGCTCGAGGCGGCCCGTCGCGCGGTGGCCTCTCTGGCGCTGTGGTAACGTGAAGGCATGCGCCTCTGGCCCTTCCGACCGCGCCGCGCCGCCGTCCCATCCGCCGATTCCTCCGCGTTCACAGTAGCCGAGCTCGGTCCGCAGCTGGCCGGCGTGCTGGCGGTGGACCAGGTGCGCGTCGAAGGGCACGCGGTGGCTTTCGGCGGGCGGCTCCTCATGCAGCCGGCCACCGCCGTGACCGAGCTCGAGGGGCGCTTCCGCCCCTTCGGGTACACGCCGTTTGTCCAGGCGGGGCAGGGGCTGACGTGGGTGCGGGCGCTGCCCTTCGTGGACGTCGTCATGCCGTCGAAGCCGCGCACGAACATCGTCCTCTTCCTGCTCACGGTGCTCTCCACGATGGTGGCCGGGTCGCAGGCGTTCTTCGCCTTCAACCCGTTCGAGGAGCCCCGCCGGCTGCTGGAAGGTGTGCCGTTCGCCTTCACCCTGCTCGCCATCCTCGGC
>JBKPBU010000422.1:0-2913 GCA_046727015.1 Candidatus Methylomirabilota bacterium
CGGGCGGGCGCGTCGCGAGCGCCCGCACGTCGGGCCAGGTCACGGCTTCCCAGACGATCCAGCCGGCGAATATCAGGGCGCACAGCAGGAGAAGCCGCGGCAGGAGACGCCCCGCGAAGGAGCGGCGCGCCACCGTCAGACGGGCTTGACGCCCGCGCGGTGCCGCTGAGCGAGAGCCTGGTAGCCGGCGGGATTCATCAGCACCCAGCGCTCGGCCGGCGTGCCCGCGAGCGGACCTCGGACCTTGCACGGAGAGCCCAGCGCCAGCACGCCGTCGGGGATCTCGGTTCCCGGCGTGACGAGGGAGCCGGCGCCGATCATCGCGCGCACGCCGATCTTCGCGCCGTCCAGCACGGTCGATCCGTTGCCGATCAGGCACTCTTCGCCGAGCGTGGCCTGGTGGATCAGGCACAGGTGGCCGACGGTCGCGCCCGCGCCGATGTCGGTGCCGCCCATGGGCGTGACGTGGATGACCGCGCAGTCCTGGACGTTGGCGCCGCGCCTGATGACGATGGGCGAGAAGTCCGCGCGGACGACGGCGTTGTACCAGACCGACGCGTTCTCCTCCACGGTGACGTCGCCGATCAAACACGCCGTGGGGGCGATGAAGGCGGTGGGATGCACGCGCGGCGACTTGCCTTCGAACGAGAAGAGAGGCATGGACGGCTCCTTTCGGTATCGTGGACCGTAGATAGCACCCGTTCGGTGGACATGGCAAGTGGCCGGGTGTAGCCTTCGCCCATGGGCGTGCCGAGAATCGTCGCCGTCGCCACCGCCACGCCGCCCCATCGCTTCGATCAAGCCACGCTGCTCCACCTCGCCGGCTACGGCGACGCGCTTCGCTCGGGCTTTTTCACCAATAGTCAGATCGACGGCCGGCACCTCTATCTCGACCCCGAGACGTTCAGGCCGAACGAGAGCGTGGACGAGATGAACGCGCGCTTCCGCCGCGGCGCCGTTGAACTCGGAGCGGAGGCGGTTCGGCGCGCCGTCGAGCGCGCGGGTTGGGGGCTGGCCGACGTCGATTTCCTCGCCACCACCACGTGCACGGGGCGCCTCTGCCCGAGCCTGGACGCGCACCTCATCGCCGAGCTCGGCCTCAAGTCCACGATCCAGCGCGTGCACGTGGGCGACACGGGGTGCGCCAGCGCCATGGTCGCGCTCCAGCAGGCCGTCAACCACCTCCACGCCTTCCCGCGCCACCGCGCGGTGGTGGTCGCCGTCGAGATCTGCTCCGCGGCCTATTTTCTCGACGACAGGCTCGAGAGCGCGGTGGCGCACGCGATCTTCGCCGACGGCGCGGGCGCGCTCGCGGTCAGCGACGAAGGCGAAGGGCCGGTCGTCATCTCACACCAGAGCCTCTTCCGCTCGGAGTACCTGCCCGCCATGGGCTTCGAGTTTCCCGGCGGCCGCCAGCGCGTCGTGCTGTCCAAGGACGTGCGACGTATCGGGGCCGCCATGATGAAGGAGATGGCCGAGCGCCTGATGGAGTCGCAGGGACTCAAGAAGGAGGACGTCCGCCACTTCGTGCTGCACTCGGCCGGCCGCCGGGTGATCGAGCAGGCGCGGCGGCTCCTCGGCCTCGACCACGCCCAGGTCGCCCACTCGCGCCACGTGCTCAAGCGCTTCGGCAACATGTCCTCGGCGACCGTGCTCTTCGTCCTCGAGGAGACCCTCCGCTCGGGCCAGCCAGTGACGGGCGACTGGGGGCTGATGGTCGCGCTCGGCCCCGGCTTTGCGGCCGAGGGCGCGCTCCTGAGGTGGTGACGTGCCCCTCCTGACTCCTCTCGAGCGCGACGCCGACGCCGTAGAAATGATGGACCGGCCCTCTTCGTTCGGCGAGCTCGCGGGCGCTCTCCGCGCCATCACGCAGCTCAATCGCTTCTTCGGCGGCCGCCGGCTCACCCTCCGCCACGTCGGCCGCCTCCTCGCGGCCCTGCCTGCCGACAAACTGGTCACGGTGCTCGACGTGGGCGCGGGCGCCGCCGACATCCCGGTCGCGCTGGTACGCTGGGCGCGGCGCGCGGGACGTCGCATCCGCGTGTTGGCGTTGGATCGCGACGGCGTGACGCTTGCGTATGCGCGCGGCTACGCCGCCGCCTATCCGGAGATCACGACTGTTCAGGGCGACGCGCTCGCATTGCCCGTGCGCCCCGGGTCGGTGGACGTCGTCATCTCGGCGATGACGCTCCACCACCTCCAGCCCGAGGAGGCGGTCCGCTACCTGGCTGAGATCGACGCCGCCTCGCGGATCGGCTGGCTGGTAAACGATCTCGTGCGCGGGCGCGTGGCGCATCGCCTGGTCTGGGCGGCCACCCGCGTCTTTTCCCGCAACGCGATGGCGTGGCACGACGGCCCCATGTCCATCCTGCGCTCCTACACGCCGCCCGAGGTGGTCGCGCTTTGCGAGAAGGCGGGACTCTTCGACGTGACCGTGGCGCACTATCCGATGCTGTTCCGCCAGTGCGCGATGAGGGTCAAGCCGTGAGGCCCTGCCGTGAAGGTCCTGCTGTGAAGGTCCTGCTGTGAAGGTCCTGCTGTGAAGGTGATAGACGTCGTCGTGGTGGGCGCGGGGCCCGCCGGCGCGGCCACGGCCATTCTGCTGGCCGAGCGCGGCTGGTCGGTGGCGCTCCTCGACAAGGCCGGCTTTCCGCGACCAAAGATCTGCGGCGAGTATCTCTCTCCCGAGGCCGCGCGCATCCTCGACAGGCTCGGCGTGCTCAAGACGGTGGACCAGGCGGGCGGGCAGCCGCTCCGCGGCATGAGGATCGTCGCTCCCGACGGCACCGTGCTCGACGGCGTCTATCCGACGACGGGACCCTGGCGAGGCTATCGCGACCACGCGCTCGCCGTCCCGCGGGAAAAGCTCGACCGCATCCTCGTCGAGCGCGCGAAGAGCCTTCCCGCGGACGT
>JBKPBU010000423.1:0-5861 GCA_046727015.1 Candidatus Methylomirabilota bacterium
GTACATGGGCAGGATCGAGCAGTACGCGGGCGAGCCCATCACGTATGTCGGCGAGCGGATCGAGGGCGACGATGCCAGGGTGCAGTCGCGCGTGGTGACGCCCAAGGGATCCGAGGTTCCGATCGAGTACCGCCTGTACCGGAGCACGGAGGGTCGCTGGACCGTGTATGACATCTACGTCGACGGCTTCAGCCTGGTGGGCAGCTACAAGGCCCAGTTCAACCGCCTCCTCCAGCGCGGTACCTTCGCGGACCTGCTGAGGCAGCTCAGGCAAAAAACCGGCTCTTAGTTTTCGAGGATTCCGGGGGGTTGAGCCATAATGGCGCGAGCCCATGGCCGAGCCCGCGGGATCCGCGCTCACCTGGCCCGACTTCGCCATCCTGGCGGCGTCGCTGGCCTTCCTCGTCGTCATCGGCGGCGCCTTCAGCCGCGAGCAGCGCGGGACCGCGGACTTCTTCCTCGCGCGCCGCCGCATCCCCTGGTGGGCCGCGTGCCTCTCCTTCCTCGCCACCGAGATCAGCGCGGTCACCATCATCGCGGTGCCGGCCACCGCCTACAGCGAGAACTGGGAGTACGGGCAGTTCTTCGTGGGCTCGAGCCTGGCGAAGCTCGCCGTCGCCTACCTCTTCATCCCGGCCTTCTACCGCTACGACTGCACGACCATCTACGAGTTCCTGCTCTACCGCTTCGGCCGGGCCAGCCAGGTGACGGGCTCGGTCTTCTTCTTCATCACGCGCCTCCTGGGATCGGGGGTGCGGCTCATGGCCGCCGCCCTCGCCGTCGCGCTGCTCGTCGGCTGGCCGCTCTGGGCAACGATCGCGCTCTTCACCGTGGTGTCCATCGCGTACATCGCGCTGGGCGGGGTGAAGGCCGTGGTCTGGACCAACGTCTTCCAGGCCTGCACCTTCCTCGTGGGCGGCGCGGCGACCGTGATCTTCCTCGCCTCGCGGGTCGACGGCGGCGTCGGCGCCATGCTGGGGACGGCGGCGGAGGCAGGACGGCTGAGCGTGATCAACTGGGGCCCCGCGCCGGGCGCCCCGGATTTCTGGCGGCGCGTGCTGACGGACCCCAACATCTTCTGGCTGGCCATCCTCAATGGCTTCATCGGCTCGATGGCCGCTTTCGGCACGGACCACGACCTCATGCAGCGTCTGCTGACCGTCGAGACGCGCGGCGAGAGCCAGCGCACGCTGGCCCTCACGCCGATCGGCACTTTCGTGACGCTGCTCCTCTACCTGTCCATCGGCGCCGGCCTCTTCACGTACTACGCCCAGCAGCCGTCGGCAGCGCTGCCGCGGCCGGACGAGATCTTCCCGTTCTTCATCCGCACCGCCATGCCCGAGCTCTTGCGCGGCCTCATGCTCACGGCCATCGTGCTCGCCTCCATCGACTCGCCGCTGGGCTCGCTCTCCGCCTCCTTCGTCACCGACATCTACCGGCCCCTGCTGGCGCCCGGACGGAGTGATCGTCACTACCTGTGGATGTCGCGCGCGGCCGTCGTCGCCTTCGGGTTGATGCTGGCGGGGCTGGCCTGGGGCTTCTCCTTCTTCGACAAGATCCTCTGGCTCGCCTTCAAGATCGCCGGCGTCACCTTCGGCTCGCTCCTCGGGGTCTTCCTGCTGGGCCTGATCACCCGCGTGCGCGCCAACCGGGCCAATGTCGCCGCCATGGTCACCATGGGCCTGGTCAACCTCGTCCTCCTGGTGCTCTCCGAGACGGGCGTGATCGCGCTCGCGTGGTCCTGGCTCGTCATCCTCGGCACGGCGGGGACCATGACGCTGGCCCCGCTGCTCGCCCCGCTGATGGACGGTGGGGGCAATCTCCCGCCCGAGGAGTCTCGGAAGGCGCGGTAGAATCGGGTGGTGGACCCCGAGACCTCGGTCGCCGAAGACGCGCGCATCCGGCTCCGCGCGGGCCTGATTTCGCTGACGGTCGCCCTCCTCATGCTCGCGGCCAAGTACCAGGCCTACCGCATGACGGGCTCGACGGCCGTCCTCTCCGACGCGCTCGAATCGATCGTGAACGTCGTCGCCGCCGTCTTCGCCCTGGGGGGCCTCGTCTTCGCCGGGCGCCCCGCCGACCGCAATCACCCCTACGGCCACGGCAAGATCGAGTTCTTCTCCGCCGCCTTCGAGGGCGGCCTCATCGCGTTCGCGTCGGTCGTGATCGTCTACGAGGCCGTGCTGATCCTGCTCGCCGGGGCCGCGGTCAGGCAGATCAGCGCGGGAGTCGTGATCGTCCTCGTGACCGGCCTTGTCAACCTGGTCCTCGGCTGGTACCTCGTGCGCACCGGCCGGCGCTACAATTCCCTGACTCTCGTGGCCGACGGCAAGCATGTGATCGCCGACTTCTGGACGAGCGCGGGCGTGGTGGTGGGCCTGCTCCTGGTGCAATTGACCGGCCTCGCGTGGCTCGACCCGCTGGTCGCCCTGCTGGTTGCCCTGTCGCTCATGTGGACGGGCTTCAGGCTCGTGCGCCACGCCGCGGGCGGGCTCCTCGACGAGGAGGACCCCGCCCTCCTGAGCCGCGTGCTCGCCGCGCTGCAGCGGTACGTGGGTCACGGCGTCATCCGCGTCCACCACCTGCGCGCCATCCGCTCGGGGCGGTTCCACCACGTCGAGGCGCACCTGGTGGTGCCCGAGTTCTGGAGCGTGGACAGGGCGCACGGCGTGTCCGAAGACGTGGCCGCCCTCGTCATTCACGATCTCGGCGTCGAGGGCGAGATGGTCTTCCACACCGATCCCTGCCACCGAATCTACTGCGCCACCTGCGACCTCGAGGACTGCCCGATCCGGCGCGAGCCGTTTCTCGGCGCGACGCCGCTCACGCTGGAGGAGGCGGTCCAGCCGGACATGCCGCACGTCGCGCCTCAGGAGACGAGATGAGGCTCGGAGGCAAGGTCGCGCTGATCTCGGGTGGGGCCAGCGGCATGGGTCAGAGCGAGGCCGTCATCTTCGCCAAGGAAGGGGCGAAGGTGGTCGTGGCCGACGTGCTCGAGGCGGAAGGGCGACAGGTCGCCGACAGTCTGGGCGGAACGGGACGCTTCGCCCGCCTCGACGTCACGAGCGAGACGGGCTGGCAGGAGGCGGTGGCCGCCACACTCTCGCACTTCGGCAAGCTCGACATCCTGGTCAACAATGCCGGCATCAGCGGGACCTTCGATCCGGACACGCTGAGCACGTCCGCCTGGGACCGGCTCATGGACGTCAACGCCAAGGGCGTCTTTCTCGGAATGAAGCACGCGATCCCGCTGATGGAGAAGGCGGGCGGGGGCGCCATCGTCAACATCTCGTCCGTCTCGGGCTTCGTGGGCCAGAAGGGGATTCACATGGCCTACAACGCTTCGAAGGGCGCCGTGCGGCTCATGACCAAATCGGCCGCGGTGCAGTACGCCCGCAGCGGCATCCGCGTGAACTCGGTGCATCCGGGCGTCATGCCGGCGATGCGCTCGTCCAAAGCCACCGCCGATCCCGCGTTCCGTGAAAAGATGCTGGCCGGCGTGCCCATGCGGCGCCCGGGCCGCGTGGAGGAAGTCGCCTACGCCGTGCTCTTCCTCGCCTCCGACGAGGCCTCGTACATCACGGGAACCGAGCTCGTCGTCGACGGCGGCTGGTTAGCCGTCTAAGCGGGGCGGATGCTGTGCTATCGTGTGAGCCGCTGATGAGGTTCTCCGTGCTCGTGCGCGACACCCTCTGGAACCTGCCGTGGTTGGCCGCCGTCGGCGTGGTCATCCTGGCGGGCCCCTCCGCCGTCGGCCACGCTGCCGAGCCGCCGACGGGGCCCGCCATCCTGCAGCAGCTGCGCAGCTTCGCCACCACGGGCAGCGTGCTCTACGTCGCCGCCCATCCGGACGACGAGAACACGCAGGCCATCACCTACCTGGCTCGCGGCCGCGGATACCGGACGGCCTATCTCTCGCTCACCCGCGGCGACGGCGGGCAGAACCTGCTCGGCCCCCAGCTCGGCGAGCTGCTCGGCGTGGCGCGCACCCAGGAGCTCCTCGCCGCGCGCCGGCTGGACGGCGGGCGGCAGTACTTCACCCGCGCGAAGGACTTCGGCTTCTCGAAGAACGCCGAGGAGACGCTGAGCGTCTGGGACCGGCAGGCCGTCCTCGGCGACATCGTGCGCGTGATCCGCGAGTTCCGTCCGGACGTGATCGTCACGCGGTTTTCCCCGAAGCCCGCGCCCACGCACGGTCATCACACCGCGTCCGCCGTGCTCGCCGTCGAGGCGTTCACGCTCGCCGCCGACCCCGCGGCGTTCCCCGAGCAGCTCCGCGAGCTCACGCCCTGGCAGGCGCGGCGCATCGTCCACAACGTCGGCCGGGGCGCCGCCGCGGCGAATCCGGGCGCCGGCATGGCCGTCGCGGGCCTGCCCGCGGACGTGCCGGATGGTCCGGGCGTGATGAAGGTCGAGGTCGGCGGCCGGGATCCGGTGTCGGGCGAGTCGTTCGCGTCGATCGCCGCCCGCAGCCGCGGCATGCACAAGACGCAGGGCTTCGGCATCAACGGCCCGCCCGTGAACGAGGGCTCGCGGATCGAGCCCTTCGTGCTGCTCGCCGGCGAGGCGGCCACGGGGGATCTCCTCGGTGGCGTGGACACGACGTGGAACCGCGTGCCGGGCGGCGCAGAGATCGCGCGGTCGATCGACGACGTGATCGCGAAATTCGACGCGCAGGACGCGGCCGCTCGCGTGTCCGCGCTGCTTGCGATCCGCCGCCGGCTCGCCGCGCTCCCCGCGGATCCTCTCGTGAGCGACAAGCGCGAGCAGCTCGATCGGATCATCCAGGCGTGCCTGGGCCTCGAGGTCGACACCGTGGTGGATCGCGCCGAGGTGGTTTCCGGCGAGGCCGTGAAGCTGCGCCACACCGCCGTCGTGCGCTCGCGCATCCCCGTGCGCTGGACGGCGGTGCGCTACCCGGCCACGCACCGCGCGATCAACAAGGCCGTCGAGCTGCGCCCGAACCAGCCGGTCGTTCGCGAGGCCTCCCAGATCGTGCCCGCGAGCCTGCCGCCGAGCCAGCCGTACTGGCTGCGCACGGAGGGCACGGCCGGCCTGTTCGACGTGGAGGATCCGTCGCTCATCGGCCGCGCCGAGAACCCGCCCCTGTTCCCGATCGAGTACGTCTTCGACGTCGGCGGTCAAACCCTGGTGATCGCCGGCGAGCCGATGCCGGCCGCGGATCCCGCCGCGCCCGCACGGCGCCGGCGGCTGGAGGTCATCGCGCCGGTCTCGTTGCGCTTCATCGCGGGCGTGCGGCTCTTCGCGCCCGGCGGCGCGCGTCCAGTGACGGTGGAGCTCACCGCCGCCCGCGCGCACGCCTCCGGTACCGTGCAGCTCGACGTGCCGACCGGCTGGAGCGTGACGCCGGCCTCGCTGCCGTTCAGACTCGCCGCCCCCGGTGAGCACTCGCGCGTCACCTTCACCGTCACCGCGCCGGCGCGGCTCGTGACCGCAAAGCTCGGCGCGAGCGTGGTGATGAACGGACGGCGCTTCGATCAGCAACGTGTGGAGGTCCGCTACGATCACCTGCCGCTCCAGCTCCTGCAACCCCCGGCGCGCGCGACGGCGGTGTCCCTCGAGCTGGCGACTCGGGGCCGACACGTCGGCTACCTCCCGGGGGCCGGCGACGAGGTAGCGGCGGCCCTGGAGGAGATGGGGTACGAGGTCACCTCGCTGACCGGCGCCGACCTCACGCCGGAACGGCTGCGCGGCCTCGACGCGGTGGTCATCGGCATTCGCGCCTTCAACGTGAGGACGGATCTCGCCGAGCGCCTGCCCGCGCTGTTCGCGTACGTCGAGGCGGGCGGCACCGTCGTCGCGCAGTACAACACGCTGGACGGCCTGCGCGAGGGCTGGCT
>JBKPBU010000424.1:0-5181 GCA_046727015.1 Candidatus Methylomirabilota bacterium
TCTCTGGGCTCATCCACCTGGTCGCCAAGGGTCAGCCCTTGCCGAAGCTGACGCGGGACATCGTCAACGAGAACAACGCCAAGCATGCCGCGGAGCACGCCAATCCCGACAAGGCGGAGACGCTCGAGCTGTTTCGGACGAACGGCGCCAAGGCCTCCGCCGTCGTCCGCGGGCTGAGTGACGCCGAGCTCGACCGGAGCGGCACGGTGCTCACCGACATCCCGGCCATGACGGTGCAGCAGGCCATCGAGGGCATCCTGATCAACCACGTCCAGGAGCACCTGGGGAGCATCCGGGCGACCGCCGGCGCGAAATAGCGCCTCGAGGACGCGTCGGCCAAGAAGGTCGTGACGCCTGGCGGCCAGTAAGGCCGACGCGACCGGGCGCGCTCAGCCCGTGATGGCGCCCTCGGAGGCGTTCGACACCGTGATGGCGTACTTGTGGAAGACGCCTGACGTGTAGCGCGGCTTGGGCGCCTTCCACTTGGCCAGGCGCTTCTTCATCTCGCCCGCGGAGATCTCGAGGTCGAGCCGCCGCTTCTTGACGTCGATATGGATGATGTCGCCGGTGCGGATGGCGGCGATCGGTCCGCGGTCGAAAGCCTCCGGCACGATGTGGGCGATGCAGAAGCCGTGGGTGGCGCCGGAGAAGCGCCCGTCGGTCATGAGGGCGACCGTGTCCCCGAGCCCCGCGCCCTGGAGGGCGCCGGTGACGTGCAGCATCTCGCGCATGCCGGGGCCGCCCTTCGGCCCTTCGTACCTGATGACGATGACGTCGTTGGGCTTGATCTTGCCCTTCTTCACCGCCTCGAAGGCATCCTCCTCGCGCTCGAATACGCGCGCGGGGCCGCGGTGATCGTACTTGGTCTGCCCCGAGAGCTTGATGACGCAGCCGCCGGGCGCCAGGTTGCCGCGCAGGATGACGAGTCCGCCCGTGGGCTTGATCGCCTGCTTGAGCGGCTTGATCACCTGCTGTCCCGGTGGCTCGGACGCCGCCTGCGCCTCTTCCCCGATCGTGCGGCCGGTGACGGTTTTCTCGTTGGCGTGTAGCAGGCCGGCCTCGAGGAGCCGCTTGGCCACGACCGGCATGCCGCCCGCCTCGAACATCTCCGGCGCCGTGTAGTTGCCCCAGGGCTTGAGGTCGGCGAGCACGGGCGTCTTCTTCGAGATCCGGTCGAAATCGTCGATCGACAGCTTCACGCCGAAATCCTTCGCCGTCGCCGGCAGGTGGAGCACGGCGTTGGTCGAGCCGCCTGTGGCTATCACGCCCGCGATGGCGTTCTCGAAGCTCTTGCGCGTGACGAGCGAGCGCGGCGTGATGCCCGCGTTCACCAGCTCCATCACGCGCTTGCCGCACTCGAAGGCGACCTCTTCCTTGCGCGGGTCGATGGCCGGGATGCCGTTCCAGCCCATGGGCGACATCCCGAGCATCTCGTAAGCGGTCGCCATGGTGTTGGCCGTGAACTGCCCGCCGCAGGCGCCGGCGCCCGGGCAGGCGTGATCCTCGACGTCCTTCAGCTCGGCCGCCGAGATCTTGCCGGCGTTGAAGGCCCCGATCGCCTCGAAGACATCCTGGATGGTCAGGTTCCGGTTCGCGAAAGGACCGGTCGTTCCCACGCAGCGCCCGAACATGATCGAGCCGCAGTAGAGCATGAGCCCCGGGATGTTCAGCCGCCCCAGCACCATGGTCATGGCGGGGATGGTCTTGTCGCAGCCGGAGATCGTCACGAGGCCGTCGAACATGTGGCTGCGCGCGACCAGCTCCACCGAGTCGGCGACCACCTCGCGGCTGATGAGCGAGCCCTTCATCCCCTCGGTGCCCATGGTGATGCCGTCGGTGATGGAGATCGTGTTGACCTCGATGGGCGTGCCGCCCGCGGCGCGAATCCCCTGCATCACCTTCTCGGCGAGCTTCCGGTGATTCCAGTTGCAGGGCATCGTGCCGATCCAGGAGTGCGCGACGCCGATCTGCGGCTGAGCCAGGTCCCGGTCGGAGAATCCGACGGCCTTCATCATGGCGCGCGCCGGTGCCCGGTCGGTGCCCTCGAGGAGGACGCGGCTCTTGTGGCGCGGATCCTTGGCCATTTCGGGACTCCTTTGGCGAATGAACGAGGTGCGGGCGATTCTACAGCAGGTCGCGGAGCGGAGCCAGCGAATAGCCCTGCGTCGCGAGCATGACGATCATCGCCGGCAGAGCTTCGACCATGCGCGCCCCCGCGCCGCGCACGCCGTCGGCGTCGTGGAGATCGAGAATGGTCCCCGGCCCCACCCGGCGCCGCGCACGCTCCACCTGCACGGCCGGGCTCGCGGGGCGGCCCCCCTCTGTCTGCGCCGTCCAGAACACGCACGGAGTCCCGAGCCCGCGGAGCGCAGCAAAGAGCGCGAGATTGGTCATGCCCCAGGGCGGCCGAAAGAACCGCGGTGGCGCCCCGGCTGCCTGGGCGATGGCGTCGTGCCCCTGCCTCACCTGGCGCCCCGTCTCCCCGGGCCCCGAGAGCCACAGGCTCCGGTGGCTCCACGTGTGGTTGCCGAGATCGTGGCCCGCCGCCGCAATGCGCCGGACGAGCGCGCCGGCCCGGGCCGCCCGTTCGCCGATCAGGAAAAAGGTGGCCCTGGCGCCGTGCTCGGCCAGGATGTCGAGCACACGCGGGGTCTGCTCGGGGTCCGGCCCGTCGTCGAAGGTCAGGGCGACCTTGCGATCCGCCCGCGGCCCGCGCCAGACGCTCCCCAGCGTCAGCAGATGAGAGCCCCAGGTATAGCCCGCCCAGATCGCGGGGGCTGCCAGGAACCTGACTGCGGGGTTCACGACGCCCGCTCGCGCGCCAGCCGCTCGTCGCCGAGTACGAGGTCGACGATGTCCGCGGCAGCGCTTGGCCGGCGGTAGAGCTTGATGCGTTCGCGGATGTCCCGCAACAGCACCGGGTCGCGCAAGGCGGCGGCGATGACCCGCTGCAGCTGGTCTCCCGACCCCGCCACGAGCCCGACGCCGGCCATGGCCGCGAAGCGCTCGTTCCTCACTTCCTGCCCGGGGAGCGAGCCGAAGCAGATGATCGGCAGCTCGGCGGCAAGCGCTTCGGCGAGGGTGAGCCCGCCCGCCTTCGTGACGAGGAAGTCGGCGGCGGCCATCAGCTCGCGGACGTGATCCACGAAGCCGAAGACCTTGACCCGGTTCTCCCGTCCGGCGGCCAGCCTTCTCAGGCGCGCCTCGAGGGCCCGCTCGTGACCGGCCACGAACACGGCCTGGAAGGGCTGTTCCATGCCGAGGACGGCGCGGGCCGCCTCCTCGAGACGCCCGAAGCCACCGCCCGAGCCGTCCATGAAGAGCAGGACGGGCAGCCGCGGGGAAAGCCCGACCGCGAGGCGCGCGGCGGGGCGGTCGGGCTGCTGGAGGAACTCGGGCCCCACGGGGATGCCGGTCACGACCACGCTCTCCCTCGGCAAGCCCTTGGCCGTCAGCTCGTGTGCGATCTCCTCCGCCGGCACGCAGTAGCGGTCCAGGTGCGGATGGATCCACTGCGTGTGCGCGACAAAGTCGGTGAACACCGTCGTGTGCGGCGGGGTCGGCTCGCCCCGCGAGCGAAGGTACGAGAGGGCGGCCGCCGGCGTCGGCTGCACCGAGACCGCCTGGTCGAACCGGCCGGCGCGGAGGAGCCGGCTGAGCTTCCGGGCGCCCACGCGGTTGAAGCCCAGCATGAACGGTGACGAGACGCTGATCTGATCCCCCACCCAGTAGGCCCCGCCCCAGAGAGCGGGAGTCCGACGGAGGATGCCGTAGTAGAGCGCGCGGGTCCACTGTTCGAACTTCGGGTGGACGAGGTCACGGAAGTGGTCCACGACCGTGGGGAGCGCGCCGGCACGGCTGAACTCGTCGGCGAGGACGCTGGCGGCGCGGGCGTGTCCCGAGCCGTAGGAGGCCGTGAGGATGAGGACCCGGGGCTGCTCGCCCGTCATGGGGCCGGGCGCCGCGCGACAAGGAGGGTCAGCTTGCCTGCCTGCGCCGTCTCCCCGCGCTGGTTGACGATGCGGCGCTCCTCGATGACCACGCCGCCCTCGCGCATGTTCCGCTTGGTCACGGTCAGCGAGACGCTGTGGATGGTATCGCCCACCGAGAGCGCAGAGAGAAAGCGCCACTCGAAGCCCATGAAGGCCAGCACGGCCAGCGGCGGTCGCGGCACGCGCCAGCCCAGGCCCGAGGAGAGGCAGAGCGGGAGAAGATCGGGCACCGAGTCGGGATTCCGCAGCGTGGCGTCACCGGTCACACCCACGAAGAGGGCTACGTGCGCGCGCGTGAGCGTGACGCCGGGTGTCTCGAGCGGGACGTTCATCTCCACGTCTTCGAAGTAGCAGCGGACCGGCGCCAGAGCGGTTTCGCTCACGGCTTCCGGCGCTCCACCAGGTGCTCGGTCTCGCCTTCCTGGACCACTTCGCTCCGTTGATTGAGCAGGCGGCGCTCTACCGTGACGAGGCCTCGGCCCGCGTCGGGTCCATCCTTCTTGGAGGCGATGCGCGAGAGGACGTGCACGGTGTCGCCGATCTTGATCGGCCCTTTGAACTTCCACTTGAGGCCGCTCAGGAGGCCGTGGGCGGCCGCGGGCTCACCGCGAGCGGCCAGGCCGTGCTGAATGCTGAGGCCGAGGAGCCCGTGCGCGATCCGCTCGCCGAAGATCGAGGCCTTCATGTGCTCGGCGTCGGTGTGCAGCACGTTGTAGTCGCCGCTGAGCCCGGCGAAGATGACGATGTCCGCCTCGGTGACGGTCCGCCCGGGCGAGGTGAACTCCTGGCCGAGCTGGAGATCTTCGAAGAAGATACCCTCGACGGCATCCACGGATGGGAAGAATACCACGGCGCCGGACGCGTCATAAACTTGTGATATCCTTGGCGGGCCGATCGCGGATCGGCATCCTCGCCGAGCGCTCGAGCACACACCAACGGAGGTGGGTATGGACACTCGTCGACAATTCATTCTGAAGAGCGGCAAGCTCGTCGCGGCAGGCGTGGCGGCCGCGGCGGCGGGACCGACGGTCTTCACGCGCGGCGCGGGCGCCGCCGACCGGACGCTGAAGATCCTCCAGTGGAGTCACTTCGTACCTTCCTACGACAAGTGGTTCGATCCGTTTGCCAAGGATTGGGGGGCCAAGCACGGGATCGAGGTGACGGTGGACCACGTGGGGTTCGCCGACGT
>JBKPBU010000425.1:0-2629 GCA_046727015.1 Candidatus Methylomirabilota bacterium
CGGGGCGGATTCCAAAGCCCTCGCCTTCGACATCCTCGAGCACGCACACGTCGGCGTGACGCCGGGGGTGGACTTCGGCAGCCGCGCCGAGGGATTCCTCCGCTTCTCCTACTCCAACTCGCTCGAGCGCATCGAGGAAGCGATCGCGCGCATCGGACGGTATCTGCGGGAGCGGCCCGCATGACGGGCGAGTGCATCATGTGCGCGCGCGTCGCCGGCGAGGGCCCCCTCTTCATTGCCGACCTCGGAACGAGCCGCGCCTATTTCAACGAGGACCAGTTCTTTCCCGGCTGGATCTTCGTGGTCCTCAAGCGCCACGCCGTCGAGCTGTACGAGCTGGAGGCCCGCGAGCGGACGGCCTTGATCGAGGAGGTGAGCCGCGCGGCGCAGGCCCTCGCGCGGGTCTACCGGCCCACGAAGATGAACTACGAGCTGCTCGGCAACCAGGTGCCGCACATCCACTGGCACCTCGTGCCGCGCCTCGCGGGCGACCCCGAGCCCCGCTGGCCGGTGTGGCGCGTACCGCACGACCCCAAGCCGCTGCCCGCCGACGAGACCGCGCGGCGCATCGCCCTGATCCGCGCGGCGCTCGCGTAGGCGCGCCACCGTGGCCGAATCCGCGCGTGCGAAGAAGGCGAGGACCGCCAGGATCCTCGCGCGGCTCGCCAAGGCTTATCCCGGGGCCGCCATCGAGCTACGCTTCGGCAGCCCGCTCGAGCTGTTGGTGGCGACCATCCTCTCCGCCCAGTGCACCGACGAGCGGGTGAACGCCGTGACGCACACGCTCTTCACGCGCTACAAGCGCGCCGAGGACTGGGCGCGGGCGCACCCGCCCACCCTCGAGCGGGAGATCCATTCGACGGGTTTCTTCAAGTCGAAGGCGCGCTCGCTGGTCGGCATGGGCCAGGCCCTCTGCGAGCGCCATGGGGGCGAAGTGCCCCGAAGCCTCGACGAGCTGACGGCATTGCCCGGCGTCGGCCGCAAGACGGCCAACGTCGTCCTGGGCAACGCCTTCGGCATCCCGGCTCTGGCCGTGGACACTCACGTCAGCCGCGTGTCGCAGCGGCTCGGGTTGACGCGGGCGGAGGATCCGGAGAAAATCCACGACGACCTCTGCGCCCTCGTTCCACGGCCGAAGTGGACCCGGGCGACCCACCTGCTGATCATCCACGGGCGGCGCACCTGCGGGGCGCGCAAGCCCGACTGCCCGCGCTGCCCGGTTCGTGATCTCTGCCCATGGCCTGGGAAGACACGGCCAGAGCGTGGTTGACTCGCCTGGCGTTTTCCTATAGCATTACCCGTTGACAATTTGCGGAAGAGCGAACGCCAAGTACTTGACTTCTAAAGCGGGAGACGGGTTCAGATCATGGCGACAGTAATGCCGAAAGAACATGAGATCGAGCGCAAGTGGTTCGTGGTGGACGCCACGGACAAGGTGCTAGGGCGGCTGGCCAGCCGAGTCGCCCACGTGCTGCGCGGAAAGCACAAGCCCACGTTCGCCCCGAACCTCGACGTGGGCGATCACGTGGTGGTGATCAACGCCGAGAAGATCCACCTCACGGGCCGAAAGCTCACCGACAAGATGTACCGGTGGCACTCCGGCTATATCGGCGGTCTGCGCGAGGTGAGTGCGGAGCGCATGCTCAGGAGCCATCCCGAGCGCGTGGTCGAGTGGGCCATCCAGGGCATGCTCCCCAAGGGGCGCCTCGGCCGGGCCATGGCACGCAAGCTCAAGGTCTACAAGGGATCCGATCATCCGCACGCCGCGCAGAAGCCGGAAGCCCTGCCGTCCGGCGGCCGGACCAAGAGTTAAGACCAGGAACTAAGACCGGGAACTGACACAGGATCAAGAGGAGACCGAATGGCCGCAGCGACGCAGTTTTACGGGACCGGAAGGCGGAAGACGTCGGTGGCGCGCGTGTGGCTTCGCCCGGGAGGCGGCCGCATCCTGGTCAACCGCCGCCCGTTCGAGGACTACTTCCCGAGGGAAACGCTGCGCATGATCATCGCGCAGCCGCTCCAGCTCACGAACACCTTCGGAACCTTCGATGCCACCATCAATGTCGGCGGCGGGGGGCCCACCGGCCAGGCGGGGGCGGTGCGCCACGGTATCTCCCGGGCCCTGCTCGAGTTCGACGTCAACCTGCGGCCGGCGCTGAAGCGGGCGGGCCTCCTCACGCGCGACCCGCGCATGAGAGAGCGCAAGAAGTACGGCCAGCCGGGCGCGCGGTCCAAGTTCCAGTACTCCAAGCGGTAGGGCCATGTTGCGCGTGGCGGTGGCGGGAGCGAGCGGCTACATGGGGGCGGAGGCCCTCCGACTGCTCTGCGTCCATCCCAAGCTCCAGCTGGTGGCCGTGACGTCCGAGCGGCTCGCCGGCGAGCGGCTCGACAAGATCTTCCCGCACCTGCGCGGTCTCTCGAATCTGGTTTTCACCGAGCTCGACGCCGCGCGTCTCAGCGACGAGGCCGACCTCGTCTTCCTCGCGCTGCCGCACATGGAATCCCAGCGCGCGGTGCCCGTGCTCCGGAAGCTCGGCCGCAAGGTCATCGACCTCTCGGCCGACTACCGGCTGCGCGACGGCGCACTCTATGCGACCTGGTACAAGGCGGATCACATCGACGCGGCCGG
>JBKPBU010000426.1:0-2260 GCA_046727015.1 Candidatus Methylomirabilota bacterium
CATCCACTACACCACCTCCAAGGGCGGCGTGGTGGGCTTCACCCGCTCGCTGGCCCGGGAGCTGGGGGAGTTCGGCATCCGCGTGAACGCGATCGCCCCCGGTTTCACGCTGAGCGGCGAGAACGAGAAGAACATCTCGGCCGAGCGCAAGCAGACGAACATCGATCTGCGGATGCTGAAACGGGCCGAGGTGCCGCACGACCTCGTGGGCACGTTCGTCTTCCTCGCCTCCGATGACAGTGACTTCATCACCGGGCAGACGCTCCTGGTGGATGGCGGCGGGAACGTCCACTGACCGATCACCGTCCCGCTTCGGATACACTCTCCCCGCACGAAGCCCGCCTCCCGAAAGGAGCTCCGCATGCCCCGCATCAAGCCCATCACAGGCAAAGCCGATGTCTCCGCCGCACACCACGCTGTCGTCGACGCCGTCGAGAAAATCTTCGGCGGCGTCCGCGGGCCGTTCAGCATGCTGCTCCACAGTCCCAAGCTGGCCGAGCGCCTCCTGCCGCTCGTCACCTTCTTTCGCGATGGAAGCGTGGTCGACGCGAAGCTCCGCTCCGTCGCCATCCTCGCCGCCGTGCGCGAGCGCGAAGCGGCGTACGTCTGGTCGGCGCAAGTCGGCGCGGCGCGCCGCAACGGTCTGGGGGAGGACGTCATCGACCTCCTCCGCGCGAAGGGCGACGCGGGCACGCTGCCCGCGGAAGAGCGGGATCTCGTGACCTACGTGCGGCAGCTCATGCGCACGAACAAGGTGGATCAGAAAGCGTTCGACGCGCTCAAGGGCCGGCACGACGAGCAATGGATGGTGGAGATGACGGCGGCCGCGAACTACTTCGCATTCCTGTCGGGCGTCGTCAACGCGTTTGAAGTCGCCGCGCCGCCCGACGGTGACAAGTTGCCGGTGTAGTCACCATCCTCAGAGAGGAGGAGCCAATGGCTCAACCGACCGTGCCCCCGTGGATTCAGGCGCTGCAGCAGCGTGACCCGGAGTTCGCCACGTCCTACCTGGCGCAGCGCGAGCGCATCCTGAGAGACGGCGCCATTCCGGCGAAGTACAAGATCCTCATGACGATGATCGTGGACGCGCTGCTCTCGCACCCCGACGGCGTCGCGACGATCGCCAATCGCGCCCGCGCCGCCGGCGCGTCGGATGCGGAAGTCCTGGAAGCGGTGGAAGTGGCGTATCTCTTCGGCGGCACGCCCGCGCTGGTCACCGCCGTGAACGCGTTCCGTACTTCGTAGAGGCGCGCGGGAGGGTGCGGCCCGCCGTCGGCTCGGCTGGCTGCGCCTCGGGTCTGGCGTAGGCCGTCAGGCAGGCTTCAGGCGGAGGAGGCGGCGCGCGTTGCCCTCGTAGATCTTCGCCTTGTCCAGGTCACTGGCCCGCATCCGCTCCATGGCGGCGATGGTGTCGCGGATGAACCCCGGGCCTCCCTCAGGGTCGAAGGGGAAATCGGTGCCGAACAGCACGTGATCGGCGCCGAAGAAGGCCAGCCCGCTCTCCATGGCGTGCCACGCCCCGAAGAGGGCGGTATCGCCGTAGAACATGCGGAAGTAGTCGAGGGGCCGCCGGGCGAGCCGCCCCAGCGCGCCGCCGTCGTCGGGGTCATCGCTCCTGGCCCCGAGCTGATCGAGCCCGCCCCCGATCCGCCCCTCGCAGAACGGGATCATCGCGCCCAGGTGGTGCGTGATGATGACGAGCTCGGGGTAGCGATCGAAGAGGCCGGAGAAGACCAGGCGCCCCATGGCCACGCTCGTCTCGTACGGCCAGCCAAAGGCCCACCAGAGGTCGTACTTCGACCGCGGCTCCCCCGCGTAGTCCGCGACCGTCGCCGGCCGGGCCGGGTGCATCCAGATCGGCCGCCGGCGCTCCGCCATGCGGGCGAAGATCGGCTGATACTCCGGCAGATCGAGCGGTCGCCCGTTGACATTGCTGAACACCTGCACGCCCGTTGCGCCGAGATCGTCGAGGGCCCGCTCCAGCTCGGCGAGGGCGGCGTCGGGGTTGTTCATGGGCAGCGAGGCGACGAAGCCGGGGAAGCGGTCGGGGTGACGCGCGACGATGGCCGCCATCTCGTCGTTGGCGAGCCGCGCCAGGTCGGGACTGGCGGCAGGCGGAGCCACCACCTCGATCGGAGGATTGGCGAGGGTGAGCACCTGGACGTAGCCATCCCAGCGATCCATCATGGTGAAGCGCAGGTCGAGGTCCACGAGCACGGGGATCCCTGACATGCGCTTCTGAAGCGCCATCCCCGGTGGG
>JBKPBU010000427.1:0-3977 GCA_046727015.1 Candidatus Methylomirabilota bacterium
CAGCTGCTGCGCATCACATCGGGCATGGTGGCCCTGACCAAGACCGATCTCGCGGAGCCCGACTGGGTCGAGCTGGTCAAGGATGATGTCGGACGGCTGCTCGGGGGCAGCTTTCTCGAGGGCTGCCCCATCGTGCCCGTCTCGGTGAAAACCGGGCAGGGGCTGCCCGAGCTGCGCCAGACGCTGGCGCGGCTGGCCGCCCTCGTCCCGGGACGCCCGACGGACAAGAACGCGCGGCTTCCCATAGACCGGGTCTTCACCGTCAAAGGCTTCGGCACCGTGGTCACCGGGACGCTGATGGCCGGCCGGCTCGCCGTGGAGGACAGGGTCGAGATCTTCCCCCGGGCGCTCCAGGCCAAGGTGCGCGGTCTCCAGGTCCACGGCCGGGCCGTCGAGACCGCGCAGGCGGGGCAGCGCACCGCCGTCAATCTCCAGGGTGTCGAGCGCGCGGCCGTCGAGCGCGGGGACGTGATCGCGCCGCCGGCCGCGCTCGTGCCGACCCTCCTCGCCGACGCGACGCTCGAGCTCCTCGCCGACGCGCCGCGGCCGCTCAAGGCGCGCGACCGCGTGCGCTTCCACGTGGGCACCCACGAGGTGATGGCCCGCGTGCTGCTCGTCGACAGGCAGGAGGTCGCGCCCGGTGACGTGACCTACGGCCGCTTCCGTCTCGAGGCGCCCGTGTGCGCGCTGCCCGGCGACCGCTACGTCATCCGCTCCTACTCGCCGATCGTCACCATCGGCGGCGGTACCGTGCTCGACGTGGCCCCGCCCCGGTTCAAGCGAAAGAGCGGTGCGCTCGCCGACCACCTGCGTGTCCTCGAGACGGCCCCCCCGGCCAAGGTCGTCGAGGAGCACCTGCGCCAGGCGGGGGCGGCGGGACTCCGGGCCGCCGACCTGCGCGCCCGCACCCCGTTCGGACCCGAGCGTCTTCGCGCGCTGATCGAAGAGCTCCAGCAGGCGCAGGCGGTGACCACCGTCGACCGGGAGTGGTACGTGCACCGTGAAGCAAGCGATCGCCTCCGATCCCAGACCCTGGCGCTGCTCGAGGCCTTCCATTCCCAGAACCCGCTGCGCGGGGGAATCTCCCGGGAGGAGCTCCGGAGCCGCGCTGGTCACGCGCAGGAGAAAGTGTTCGCCCAGCTGCTCGCCGCGCTCGAGACCGACGGCGTCGTCCGGAGCGAGCGGGACCAGGTGCGCCTGGCCTCCCACGCCATCCGTCTGACGTCCGAGCAGCAGCGGGTCGTCGAGGGGCTTGAGTCCGCCTTCCTGGCCGCCGGCGCCGCGCCGCCCAGCCCCGAGGAAGCGCTCGGCCGCCTGGGGGTCAAGGGCACGGAGAAGCACGAGCTCTTCCAGCTGCTGGTCGCCGACCGGCGGCTCGTCCGCGTCAAGGAGTCGCTCTTCTTCCACGCGGCGGCGCTCGGGAAGATCCAGGACAAGGTCGTGGCCCACCTCAAGGAGAAGAAGGAGATCGGCCCCGCCGACGTCAAGGACCTCCTGGGCGTCAGCCGGAAGTACGCCATCCCCCTCATGGAGTACCTGGATTCCCAGCGCGTCACCGTTCGCCAGGGCGAGCGAAGAGTCCTTCGCTCGCCCTAGCCACCGCCCCGCGTTGACATTGCAAGACGGTACGCGTAGGGTAAGGGGGCTTCGTAGCGGGAAAGGAGTGTCGCCATGTTTGGTCTGGGCTATCAGGAGCTGCTCCTCATCCTCGTCATCGTCCTCATTCTGTTCGGCGCACAGCGCCTGCCGGACCTGGCCCGCTCGCTGGGCTCGAGCGTGAAGGAGTTCAAGAAGGGCGTGACCGAGCTCAAGGACGACGCGTCGTCGGCGCAGAAGAAGGACGACGACAAGAAAGCCTGACGCCCCCGCTGCCCCGCCGCCACCCTCCTCGCCTCGACCACCTGTGTCCCCTGATCGCTACGCCGTCGGCATCGACCTCGGCGGCAGCAAGCTGCGTGGCGGCCTCCTGAGCCCCGAGGGACAGCTTGTCGGGCGTCTCGAGGTGCAGACCGAGGCCTGGAAGGGCGCGCCGGGAGTCCTGGCGAACCTCAAGGGCGTCATCGGGCGGCTGCTCGACTCCACCGAGCCCGGGCACGTCACCGGCATCGGCATCGCCGCCGCCGGCCAGATCCATCCCAAGAGCCAAGCCGTCGTGTACGCTCCGAACCTCGAGTGGGAGAACGTGCCTCTCCGCGACGAGATCGAGTCGGTCTTCGGCTTGCCCGTGTACGTTGAGAACGACGTGCGCGCCGCCGCCTGGGGCGAATACCGCTTCGGAGTCGGACGCGGCGTCCAGAGCCTCATCGCGGTCTTCGTCGGCACCGGCGTCGGCTCGGGCGCCGTGGTGGACGGCATCCTGCTCCAGGGCGCGGGCAATGCGGCGGGCGAGCTCGGCCACACGCAAGTCGTGCCCGACGGACTGCCCTGCGCCTGCGGCCAGCATGGCTGCGTCGAGGCCTATGCCTCGGGACGCGGCTTCGCGCGGCGCCTGGAGGCGGCCCTCGCGACCGGCATCGAGACCCGGCTCGCGTCAGAGACCGGCGGCGATCCTTCGCGCGTGACGGCGGCCCTCGTGGAGCGCGCCGCCGCGGCCGGAGACGCTTTCGCGCGCGCGATCTGGAGCGACGCCGAGCGGTACCTGGGTCAGGCCATTGGCAACTACATCACGCTCCTGAATCCCGAGCTCCTCGTGCTGGGCGGCGGTGTGATGACGACGGTACCCGGGCTGGCTCCGGGCCTCGAGCGCGAGGTGCGGGCTCACGCCACCGTCCTTTCCCGGGATGTCCGAATCGCTCGCGCCGGTCTCGGCGACTCCTCGGCCATATTCGGCGCGGCCGATCGTGTCTGGGGGCACGTGTGAGCGCCGCTGCCCGCTGGGCGCGATCGCACCTCGAGCGGCACGCCGACGCCTGGCTCGCGAGCGGCCTGGCCGCGCTGACGCTCCTGTCCCGCTGGCCGTACCGGACCCGGATGCTCTACAACTGGGACGCCGTGCAGTTCGCGCTCGCGCTGCGCGAGTTCGACATCGCCAAGCACCAGCCTCACCCGCCCGGCTATCTGCTCTATGTCGGGCTGGGGCGCCTGCTGAACATCCCACTGGCCGACCCGAACCTCGCATACGTCTCGCTCGCCATGCTCTTCAGCGCCGCCACCACCGTGACCGTCTACTGGCTGGCGCGCGTGCTCTACGACCGCGCCACCGCCGCGTCGGCGGCGGCGCTCCTGGCCGTCAGCCCGCTCTTCTGGTTCTATGGTTCAGTCGGGCTGACCTACGCGGGTGAGGCGTTCGTCGCCTCGCTGGTGGCGGCCTTTGCCTACGGCGCGCTCCGGGGCCATACGCGCTTCCTCTACGGGGGCGCGGTGGCCTTGGGCCTCGCGGGCGGCATCCGCCCGTCGGTCCTGGTGCTGCTCTTCCCGCTCTCCGTCGGCTGCGCGCTCGTCGGGGTCCGCGGCGCTCGGCGCCTGGCGCTCGCCGCGGCCCTCATGCTGGGCGCCGTGCTGTCGTGGTTCCTGCCCATGGTCTGGCTCACCGGAGGTCTCCACGCCTATCTCCGCGCCTCGACCCAGCTCTACGGCTCGGTGGTCCTGCCGACCTCGGTGTTGGGCGGCTCCCTCGACGTGACGCTGGCCCAGGCCCGCTATGTCCTGGCGTCGGTGATCGTGGGACTGGGCCCGCTGGCCCTGGCCGCCTTCGCGCTACCGCTCTACGCCCGGCGCGCCGGGTGGGGCAGGCAGGAATGGTTCCTCCTCGCCTGGATCGCGCCGCCCGCGGTTTTCTACACCCTCGTGCACTTCGGCCAGGCTGGGTATGTCCTGACCTTCCTGCCAGGTCTCGTCATCCTGTTGAGCCGCGTCCTCGTGGAGGCCGTCGCGGCAGGGTCCGAGCGCCTCCGGCGCCCCAACTGGCGCTGGGGCCTGACCGCGGCTGCCCTCGTGCCGCTCTGCCTCGTGAGCACGGGCTTCTTCGTCAGCGCGCG
>JBKPBU010000428.1:0-5044 GCA_046727015.1 Candidatus Methylomirabilota bacterium
GCGTGCGGATTGAAGTAGTGGCCCGCCTCGAGGTGGGAGGACAGGAGCAGGATGAAGCGCGCGCGGCTGTGATCGGGCGAGGGCCGGTCGAAGCCGTGCCAGAAGGCGTAGCCGGCCCGGGCGGAGGCGGAGCAGACATTGGTGTGGCTGTTGTGGCCGTCGATGCCCCAGGCGTGAAAGACGCGCTGGAGGTAGACGAGCTCGTGCCCCGGGCGGCCCAGGTGATACATGATCTCCTTCTGCCTGCCCTCGACCAGCGCCTTGCGGATGCGGCCGGCGATGTCGTCCAGCGCCTCGTCCCAGCTGACGCGCTCCCACTTGCCTTCGCCGCGCGTGCCCGCGCGCTTGAGCGGGTAGCGGATCCGCTCGGGATCCTGCACCTGGTTGAGCGTGGCCGGACCCTTGGCGCAGTTGCGGCCGCGGCTGCCCGGGTGCTCGGGGTTGCCCTCGAACTTCTGGATCGTGAGCGTCTGCTTGTCGACGTAAGCGAGGAGCCCGCACGCTGCCTCGCAGTTGAAGCAGATGGTCGGGATGAGCGCGTAGCGGCGCGGCACGCGCTTCGGCCACGCCTTCGCGTCGTACTCCTCCCAGTCGTCCCACCGGTCGACGGGCGGAAAGCGCCGGAGCCCGGGGGTCGGCGGCTCCAGGTCGCGCGCGTGCGGGTGGAGCGGCTCCGCGATCTTGTCTGTCATCACGAGAGCGGCAGCGCCTGGCCAGCGCGGACCCAGATGTCTTCCCAGAGCCAGAGGCCGCCGAGGGCCAGCACGGCGGCCGCGCCGGATGTCCACGGCAGCGACGGGTTCAGGAGCAGGACAATCGGCACCGCGGTGCCGCCCAGCACGACGCCCCACCAGAAGCGCGCGCGGTACGGCCCGCGCGCGATCAGCCGCGCGGCACGGGCGGCCGCCTGGGTCGAGTGCGCCGTGAAGGTCTCCGCGAAGAGCACGACAGCGCTCGCGGCGAGCGAGAACCACAGGGCCACGCCGAGGCTCTCGGCCACGCTCGGGTCCCCGCTGACCGCGAGCGCGGCGAGCAGCAGGCTTGCGCAGCCGGCAGTAACGGCGGCCACGATGAGATGCGGCAGCACGAGCGCGCTCTGCCAGAACTCGCGCCCCTCGGCCTGGCCGAAGAGGAAGGCGCTATAGCCGGCCGACGCCGCGGCCACGAGCAGCACCGGCCAGCCCAGAGCGAAGAGCGCGCCGTAGCTCTCTCTCCAGCCCGCTGCGAACCAGAGTACGCCGAGCAGTCCATGGGCCATGAGGATCCACCCGCCCCAGACCAGCCAGGAGCGAGGGTTCGGCCTGAAGAGCAGATAGAGGAAGCGCTCGGGACGCTTGAGGTCGAGGACGAGGAGGGCCGTCGTCAGCGCGAGGAAGACCAGGCTGATCACCGGGGCCGCGAGCCCCGCCACGGGCCCCCCTGAGGACAGCCCGCCCATCGTCGCGAGCGCGGCAATGAGAAGCGCGCCCGCCGCCACCGACTTGGTCCACAGATACGTCGAGACCTTCCACCCCCACGGGCGCTCGGCGTGCGCCACGTCGTACACCGTCCGCGCCATGCGCAGCAGGTCCACGCCGCCGCCGGGGACGGGCGGGGCGGACCCGGCGACGTTGCGCCCGCCCGGCACGGGGATGCGGCTCCCCTCCGCGAAGAGATAGCGCTCGCCGCGCTCCTGCATGGCCGGCGTCAACGCGGCTTCGTCGGCGCCGAGATAGAAGAGCTTGGGCTGCGTTCCCCGCTCCGGCTTGCGCACCGCCACCTGCTGCGAGGCGACGAGGCGCGCGATACGCGAGCTGGGATCGTCCAGATCGCCCGGCACGATGGCCTCGACCGGGCAGACGATGACGCAGGCCGGCTCGAGCCCGACCTCGACCCGGTGGGCGCAGTAGTGGCACTTGGCCGCCGTCTGCGTTTCGGGGTCGATGTAGAGCGCGTCGTACGGGCAGGCCTGCATGCACGACTTGCACCCGATACAACGGTCGCCGTCGAAGTCCACGATGCCGTCGGGCCGGCGGTAGAGCGCGACGGTCGGGCAGATCGTCACGCAGGGCGCATTGTCACAGTGGTTGCACCGCATGACGGAGAAGTAGCGCCGCGTGTCCGGAAACGTGCCCTTCTCGATGTACTTGACCCAGGTGCGGTTCACCCCGATCGGGACCTGGTTCTCTTCCTTGCAGGCCACCGTACAAGCGTGACAGCCGATGCACTTCCGCTGGTCGATGACGAACCCGTAGCGCAATCGAGTCTCCCGTGATCCCTACTGCAGGACGTCTATCCAGACGCGCAGTGCTACCAGGGCGATGACGGCGCCGAGGACCCATCGCAGTACGCTCACGGGGGCGCGCCGGCTGAGACGCGCGCCGATTCGGGCGCCCGGCACCGAGCCCACGACGACCGCAGCCGCCGCGACGAACGGCACCTGGCCCGTCGCAAGCTTGCCCACGAATCCCAGGAGAGCGCCGGCACCGGCCATCGCGAGCGAGGTGCCAATGCTGAGCCGCACCGGCACCCGCATGACACCGATCAGGACGGGCATCAGCAAGAACGCCCCGCCGGCGCCTACCAGTCCGGACATCACACCCACGGCGCCCGGGATACCGACTGCCCCCGCCCTGTTGAACGGCATGGTTTTCGCGCCCGACTCCGGTCCCGGCTCGACAGGCGCGATGAACATGAGCAGCAGTGCCGCCGTCGCCATCAGGGCGAAGACGACGAGTAGCACGCGTCCCCCGACGAAGCGCGATCCCACCGCTCCCGCCAGCGATCCCAGAGCCATGGCCACGCCGCCCCAGAGCGCCAGGCGGCGGTGGAGCATTGCGCCGCGACCGTGGGTCCACGCGCCCATCACCGAGGCCGTCAGCACCTGGGCCATGGTCACGCCGGCCACCGACTTGATGTCGAGACTGCCCACGCCGAGAAGCGGTGGCACATAGAGGAGGAGCGGGATCATCACGATGGCTCCGCCCACGCCGACAAGGCCCGACGCGAACGCGCCGGCAAAGCCCAGCACGGCCAGCGTCAGGATGAAGGCGGCGGTCACGCGGAAGCGCCCGGATCCGGCTGCGACATGGGCGGCATGATACCCCAACTGCCGGCCGCGCCGATGAGCGAGCCGCGGGCCTCGCTTCCCCCGACACCAGAGCGCGTCGGGGGCATGGGCCGTCGAGCGGCGCGCTCCTCGTCCCCGAAGTGCTTGACTTTTCTCGGCCCTCCCCCGACAGTGTGGGCACCGCTCGAGCAACATGATTCCACGGAGCGCCATGACGATCGTCGTCAACGCCAGGAACGGGACGCGCGAGTTCGAGTGCCACCCCGGGGAGAAGATCCTTCACGCCGGCCTGCGGAGCGGTCTCGAGCTGCCCTACGAGTGCGCCACGGGCACCTGCGGTTCCTGCAAGGCGCGGCTCGTCAGCGGCCGGCCCGTGAGCGAGTGGCCCGACGCCCCCGGCGGCCGCTACCTCAAGAGCGAGGCCGAGCTCCTCATGTGCCAGTGCGTGGTCCATGGAGATTGCGCGCTCGAGATCGCGGTGCCGATGAAGGAGCGCGACGCGGGCGCACCCGCCCCGCGCGCGCTCGCCGGAACCGTGAGCGGTCTACGTCGGCTCACCCACGACGTGTCGGCCTTGGACGTCGACCTCGAGGGCGCCCTCGACTTCGAGGCGGGCCAGTTCGCTCTCCTCACCGTGCCGGGAATAGCGGGGGCCCGCGCCTATTCCATGGTCAACTTCGACCGCCTTGCCGAACGCCTGTCCTTCGTGGTCAAGAAGAAGCCCGGGGGCGCGGTCAGCGAATGGCTCTTCGGCGAGGGCGTCGAGGGCACACGCGTCGGGCTCTTCGCCCCCCTCGGCCACGCCACCTTCCGCCCCGCCCTGCGCAAGCACGTGCTCTGCATTGCGGGAGGAAGCGGCATTGCCGGCATGATGTCGATCCTCTCCCTCGCCTGCGCGGGCGGCCACTTCGGGGACTGGGACGGGCACGTGTACTTCGGCGTGCGCACCGCGCGGGACGGATTCTTTCTCGACGAGCTGGAGGCCTTTCGCGCGCGCTATCCGGATCGGGTCGCGGTGACGGTGGCCCTCTCGGACGAGGAGGTCCCCGCCGCGCTGGCCGCCGCCTATCCGCGGTTCGCCTTCGAGCGCGGCTTCGTGCACGCGGTGGCCGGCGAGAAGATGAAGGGCCGATTTACCGACGTTCGGGCGTATGTGGCGGGGCCACCCCCGATGGTCGACGCGAGCCTGCGCCTGCTCCTGCGTGAAGCGCGGCTGGCGCCCTCCGACATCCGGTACGACAAGTTCAGCTGACCGCGCGCGCCGGCACGACACCACATTCAACCAAAGGAGCGGCGATGGGCCAGTACGAGTGTCACGTGTTCGTCTGCACGAGCGGTGAGACCTGTCCGACGCAGGGCGACACCGAGCGTTTCGTGAAGATCCTCCGGGACGGAGCTCGTCAGGCGGGCAAGCAAAGCGCCGTGCGCGTCAACAAGGCTGGCTGCTTCTCCCAGTGCGGGCACGGCCCCATGATCGTGATCTACCCCGACGACGTCTGGTATGGCGGAGTGCAGGAGTCGGACCTCGAGGAGATCCTGACCTCACACATCCTGGGGGGCCGGCCCGTCGAGCGGCTTCGCTACACTCCCGGCGTGCCTGGGGCGAACAAGATGAGCGATGAGGACATCGAGCGCGCTGCGAAAAGGCTGGCCCCCCGGCCGGACGCGGGAACAGGTCCGGCCGCGTGGAGGCGCGTGTGCGCGCGCGCCGACGTCCCGGCAAACGGCATGAAGCAGTTCTCAGTGGAAGGTATCGACGTCCTGATGGTCAACGCCGGCGATGCCTTCGTGGCCTGCCAGGCCATGTGCCCGCACGAGGCCGTCCCCCTCGAACAGGGCATCCACGACGGCTCTACCCTGACCTGTATGGAGCACATGTGGCAGTTCGACCTCAAGACGGGAGGGCCCCTGGGTGACGCTCAGGAGGGGCTCAAGGAGTATCGGCTCAAGGAGGAGCACGGGGACCTGTACATAGCGCTCGAAGGGTGACCGGAG
>JBKPBU010000429.1:0-1840 GCA_046727015.1 Candidatus Methylomirabilota bacterium
GAGGAGGACATCGCGAAGAACCTCGGGGTCGCCATCGGGGGGACGCTGGGCTTCGACATCCAGGGCGTGACGGTGCAGGCGCGAGTCGTCAATCTCCGCCGCGTGAACTGGCAGAGCTTCAATACCAACTTCTTCGTGATCTTCTCGCAGGGCGCGCTCGACGGCGCTCCCTCGACCTGGATCGCCACCGCCCGCGTCCCGCCCGCCGACGAGGGCCCTCTCCAGTCGGCAGTCACCTCGGCCTTCCCGAACGTCACGGCCATCCCCGTGCGCGAGGTGCTCGAACGCATCTCCGCCGTCCTGGACCAGATCGCTCTCGCCGTCCGGCTGCTGGCGGGCGTGAGCATCGCGACCGGCCTCATCGTCACCGCGGGCGCCCTCGGCGTGAGCCGCCATCAGCGGCTCTACCAGAGCGTGATCCTCAAGACGCTAGGGGCCACGCGCGGCGTCGTGGCACGGGTCTTTGGCATAGAGTACGCGCTCCTGGGCGTGGCGGCGGGGCTCTGCGGCGGGCTCCTGGCGACGGCGCTCGCGTGGAGCATCGGCCACTGGGCGCTCGATATCGAGTGGGGCGGCTCGCTGCTGACCGTGGTTTCGGGGGTGGTGGGCGCGACGCTGCTGGCGCTCGCCGTCGGCTTCCTCGGCACCTTTCGGCTCCTCGGCCGCAAGCCTCTCGGCGTCCTCCGAGGGGAATGACTGGGCGAGGGGAATGACCGGGCGGGGCGAATGAGCTCGCGTCTCGAATGAGCCAGTCGACGCTGGCGGATCGGCTGCGCGCGCTCTTTCCCGACTCCTCGGGGCGGAGCCTCAAGCAGTGGCTGGAGGCGGGCCGCGTGGCGGTCAACGGGCGGGTCTCCCGGGACGGGCGCGCGGTGGTGCGCGCGCACGACCGCGTCGAGCTCGGCGGGCGCGGCCGCACGCCCTTTCCAAAAGGGCTGGGTCTGGTCTACCAGGACGAGGCCATCGTCGTCGTGGACAAGCCGGCGCGGCTTCTCACCATGGCGACCGAGCGCGAGCGCGACCGCACCGCCTATCGCATGCTCTGGGACTACCTCGCCGCGCAGCGGCCGCGCGCGCGCCCCTTCATCGTCCACCGCCTCGACCGCGAGACCTCGGGGCTCCTCGTCTTCGCCAAGTCGCCCGAAGCCAAGGAGCGCCTCCAGGCCCAGTTCGAGGCGCGTACGGTCGAGCGGATCTACGTCGCGCTCGTGAAAGGCCACGTGCGCCGGGAGTCGGGGATGCTCGAAACCAGACTTTCCGAGGACCGGAGCCTTCGCGTTCACGCCGCGCGGGGACCTGAAGGCAAGACGGCCATCACGAACTACCGGGTGCTCTCGCGCGGGCAGGATACGACACGCCTCGAGCTCTCGCTCGGCACGGGACGCCGGCGTCAGATCCGCGTACAGCTCGCCGCCCTCGGCCACCCCATCGTCGGCGACCGCGAGCACGGCGGTCCCGGGGGACAGTTCCGCCGGCTCTGCCTGCACGCGACGCGCCTCGCCTTCGCTCACCCGGGCAGCGGCAAGGCCATGCGCTTCGAGAGCGCGGCGCCCGCGGCTTGGGTATAATCCGCGCGTCTAAGGATCCCTTATCAACTCAGCCCTCGCCTTGCCGCTCGAGACGAGCGTCGCGGCTCGAAAGGCGACCCTCTCCCCCAAGGGGAGAGGGATGATTTAGGCCCGCTCCCCGAGCGGAGAGGGAACCCACGGGAGGCACCATGGCGGCGTCGCCGTTCTCGCTCGAGAAGAAGATCGCCATCGTCACGGGAGGCGGCGTCGGCATCGGCCGCTCCATCGCCATCGAGTTCGCCAAGGCGGGCGCCGATGTCGTGATCTGCAGC
>JBKPBU010000430.1:0-4643 GCA_046727015.1 Candidatus Methylomirabilota bacterium
CGCGTGATTCGTTTCGTCGAGAAGCCCGACCCGTCGCAGCTCACGACCGACACGATCAACGCCGGGATCTACGTGCTGGACGCCGCCCTGCTCGCACGCATCCCGCCCGGTCGCGTGGCGTCCATGGAGCGCGAGTTCTTCCCCGGGCTCCTGGGAGACGGGCTGCCGTTCTTCGGTTGGGTCGGCGACGGCTACTGGATCGACATCGGCAGCCCGGAAAAATATCGCCAGGCCCAGCTCGACCTGATGGCGGGCCGGGTGGCGGCAGACGTGGGTCCGGGGAACGCGGTCGGCGGCGGGCGCTCGATCGCCGCCGACGCGATTCTGGGCGCCCGCGTCTCGGCCGTGGCGCCCCTCGTGATCGGCGCGGGTTGCCGGCTCGAGGACGACTGCCGCGTCGGGCCCTCGGCCGTCCTGGGCCCGGGGTGCGTCGTGGGGACGGCGGCAACCATCGAGGGCTCGGTGCTCTGGGAGCGCGTCTCGGTGGGAGCCGGCGCCGTGCTCCGGGACTGCATCATCGGCGCCGGCGTCCGCGTTGGCCCGCACGCCCATGTCGGCCCCGGTGTCGTGCTCGAGGACGGCGCGGTGGTGGCCTCGCGCGCCCGCGTCGCCCCCTGACGCAACGCGACTCAGCGCGTGATATCCTGAGAGCGATGACCACCGCCCGCATTCGCAACTTCTCCATCGTCGCCCACATCGACCACGGCAAGTCCACCCTGGCGGACCGCCTCCTCTCGCTCACCGGCACGATGGACGCCAAGAAGGCCGTGGGCCAGGTCCTCGACTCGATGGACCTCGAGAAGGAGCGCGGCATCACCATCAAGGCCCACACCGTGCGCCTCCTCTACACCGCGCGCGACGGCCACGAGTACACGCTGAACCTGATCGACACGCCGGGCCACGTGGACTTCTCGTACGAGGTGTCGCGCTCGCTCGCCGCGTGCGAGGGCGCCGTTCTGATCGTGGACGCGGGCCAGGGCGTCGAGGCGCAGACCCTCGCCAACTTCTACCTGGCGGCGGACGGCGGGCTCGAGATCGTGCCGGTCATCAACAAGATCGACCTGCCCGCGGCCGACGTCGAAGGCACGAGGGCGCAGATCACCGAGATCCTGGGCCTCGACGGCGACGCCGCGCTCACGATCTCCGCCAAGCACGGCACCGGCGTGCCCGAGGTGCTCGAAGCCATCGTCAGCCGCATTCCGCCGCCCACGGGAGACGCGGAGGCGCCGCTCAAGGCGCTCGTCTTCGACTCCTTCTACGACTCGTACCAGGGCGTGGTCGTCTACATCCGCCTCATCGACGGGCGCGTGCGGCCGGGGATGCGCATACTCCTCATGTCCAACGGCAAGATCTACGAGGTCCAGCAGGTCGGGGTCTTTGCCCCCGACATGCGCCCGGTGGAGGAGCTCAGCGCGGGCCAGGTCGGCTATCTCACGGCCTCCATCAAGCGCGTGGCGGACGCGAAGATGGGGGAGACGATCACCGACGTCCTGCACCCGACGGCCGAGCCGTGTCCGGGCTACCGGGACGCCAAGCCCATGGTGTTCGCCGGGCTCTACCCGATCGAGGACACCGACTACGAGGGACTGCGCGACGCGCTGGAGAAGCTCCGCCTCAACGACTCCGCCTTCAACTTCGAGCCCGAGACCTCGCTCGCGCTCGGCTACGGCTTCCGCTGCGGCTTCCTCGGCATGCTCCACCTCGAGATCGTCCAGGAGCGCCTGGAGCGCGAGTTCAACCTCTCGCTGATCGTCACCGCCCCGAGCGTGCGCTTCCGCGTGGTGACGCTCGCGGGCGAGACCGTCGAGATCGACAACCCGTCCAAGCTGCCACCGGTGGACAGGATCGAGCGGATCGAGGAGCCCTACGTGCGCGGCTCCATCTTCGTGCCCACGGAATTCATGAGCGAGATCTACAAGCTGGCTCAGGACAAGCGAGGCGAGCACAAGTCGCTCGAATACCTGGGCAAGCGCTGCCACATCCAGTTCGACTTCCCGCTCTCCGAGATCGTGATCGACTTCTACGACAAGCTCAAGTCCATCTCGAAGGGCTACGCGTCGTTCGACTACGACTTTCTCGAGTTTCGCGAGTCGGACATGGTCAAGCTCGACATCCTGCTCAACGGCGACCCCGTGGACGCGTTGAGCGTGATCGCCCACCGCGACAAGGCCTACGAGAAGGGCAAGGCGCTGACGGAAAAGCTCCGCGGCGTCATCCCGCGGCAGCTCTACGAGGTCGCCATCCAGGCCGCCATCGGGAGCCGCGTCATCGCGCGCGAGACCGTCAAGGCCATGGGCAAGAATGTCACCGCCAAGTGCTACGGCGGCGACATCACGCGCAAGCGCAAGCTGCTCGAGAAGCAGAAGGAGGGCAAGAAGCGCATGAAGCAGGTCGGCAAGGTCGAGGTGCCGCAGGAGGCGTTCCTGTCGGTCCTCAAGAGCTGAGCGGCCGATGAACGAAACCGAGACCCGGCCGGAAGCGCCCGCGCCCCTCGAAGCCCAGGCGCCCGCGCGCCGCAAGTCGCTCGTCCGCGAGTATGCCGAGGCCATCTTCATCGCGGTGTTGCTGGCGCTGGTGATCCGCCAGTGCGGCGTGCAGGCCTTCACGATCCCGTCGGGCTCCATGATGGACACGCTGCAGATCGGCGACTACATCCTCGTCAACAAGTTCCTCTACGGCGCCGAGCTGCCGTTCACGGACGTCCATCTGCCCGGCCTGCGGAAGCCGGACCACGGGGACATCGTCGTGTTCAAGTACCCCAACGACGAGAGCCGCGACTTCATCAAGCGCATCATCGGGGTCGGAGGAGACACGGTGCAGGTGCAGGACAACCGCGTCATGCTCAACGGCCGCTTCATCGATGAGCCCTACGTCCGCCCCGGCTCGATCCCGCCCGTTCCGTCGGGTCACTGCGGCTACCTCTATGGCTGCGACCCGCTCGTGGTGCCCTCGGGCTCGTACTTCGTCATGGGCGACAACCGGGACAATTCCCAGGACAGCCGCTACTGGGGGTTCGTCCGGCGCGAGAAGATCCGTGGCAAGGCGTTCCTGATCTACTGGTCGTGGAACGGAGAAAGCCACTGGCCGCGTTGGAGTCGACTAGGCAACTGGCTCCCCTAGCGCGCAGGCCGCCGATAAGGGGCCATCTGCGTCGTTGGCGCCCTGCGCCATCGGGAGCCGCCTTGCGAGTGAGGCTCGCGTGAACACGTTGGCGTCGTGGGCGCCGCGGGCCGGCTCGGTCGGCGCGTACCTGCACGTCCCCTTCTGCACGAAGCGCTGCGGCTACTGTTCCTTCAACACCGCGCCCGATTCACCCGGCGCCGTCGCGCGCTTCCTCCCGGCACTCCTGGGCGAAATGGACATCGTCGCCCGCGTCCCCTGGGCCGGCGCCATCGACCTTCGCAGCGTCTTCCTTGGCGGCGGCACGCCGTCGCTGCTGCCGGCCGAGGCCATGGCCGAGATACTCGAACACCTCCGGGCACGATTCGGCGTCGAGGCCGCCGCCGAGATCACCGTCGAGTGCAATCCCGAGAGTGTGAGCCTCGAGCGGCTGGCGGGCTACCGCCGGGCGGGCGTGACGCGCATCAGCCTGGGTGTCCAGAGCCTCGACGATCGCATCCTCCCGACGCTGGACCGCCTCCACACTGCCGCGCGGGCCCGCGAGGCCTTCGACGCTGCCCGCGCCGCGGGCTTCGAGGACGTGAGCGTCGATCTGATCTACGGCCTGCCGGGGCTCGATCTCGCGACCTGGGAGGAAACGGTCAAGGGCGCCCTCGGCTGGGCACCCGATCACCTCTCGGCTTACGCGCTCACGCTCGACGAGGGCAGTCTCTGGAATGCAGCGGCGTCCGCCGGGCGAGCTGCAGGACGTCGCGGGGCTGGGGCCCCGCCGTCCGAAAGTCCAGTAGTCCTGCCGCCCGAGGAAACGGTGACGGCGCAGTACTCGCGGCTGGTCCAGCTCGCGGCCGAAGCAGGTTTCGAACACTACGAGGTCTCCAACTACGCGCGCCCGGGGCACCGGTCGGCGCACAACCAGATCTACTGGCACGCCGAGGAGTATCTGGGCCTGGGCCCGGGCGCCTGCGGCTTCCTCGGCGACGTGCGCTACGGCAACGTCAAGCCTGTCGAGCGCTACCGCGCCATGGTCGCGGCAGGGGACGCGCCCGTGGATACCCATGAAACGCTGACGCCGCGCCAGCGGCTGGCCGAGCGCCTGATCCTGGGCCTCCGGCTCGGCGACGGCGTACCCTCAGCGTGGCTCGAGGAGCGGGTGGCGCTGGCGCCGGCGCGGCTGCCCGCCACGCTCGAGGCATGGCGAGAGCGCGGTCTTCTCGCCGAGAGCGAGGGCCGCGTCCGACTCACGGAGACGGGCTTTCTCCTCTCGGACGCTCTCTTCGTCGAGCTCCTTTAATCAGGCACGAGACTGTAATCAGGTACGATACGGGCACCATGGCTGAACAGACCCTCGACCAGCGCCTCCGCCAAGTGCTCCTGGCGGTGATCGCGGAGTACGTGGAGACCGCCCAGCCCGTGGGCTCGCGCTCCGTGGCGCGCCGCCACGTCCGGGGGCTGTCGCCCGCGACGATCCGCAACGCCATGGCCGACCTCGAGGAGCAAGGCTTCCTCACCCACCCTCACACATC
>JBKPBU010000431.1:0-3075 GCA_046727015.1 Candidatus Methylomirabilota bacterium
GGAGGCGCGATGGCAGGCCCTCGACCCCTCGCAACGGCGCCAGCGCACGCTGGACGCCGTCAAGTCGCTCCTGCTCCGGGAGAGCCAGGGACAGCCGCTGCTCGTCGTCTTCGAGGATCTCCAGTGGGTGGACAGCGAGACACAGGCGCTCCTCGACAGCCTGGTCGAGAGCCTGCCGCTCGCCCGCATCGCGCTCCTCGTCAACTACCGGCCGGAGTACAGCCACGGCTGGGCCGCCAAGAGCTACTACAGCCGGCTCCGGCTCAATACCCTCCAGGCCGACGGCGCCGGAGATCTGCTCGAAGCGCTCCTGGGCGACGATACGGGCCTCGAGCCGTTCAAGCAGCTCCTGATCGCGCGCACGGGCGGAAACCCGTTCTTCCTCGAGGAAAGCGTGCGCACACTCGTGGAGACCGGCGCCCTGGCCGGTGAGCGCGGCCGATACCGCGCGGCGCGGCCCCCGGCCGCCATCCAGGTGCCGGCGACGGTCCAGGCCATTCTGGCCGCCCGCATCGACCGGCTGCCCGCCCTGGAGAAGCGGCTGCTGCAGTCCGCCTCGGTCATCGGCAAGGACGTGCCCTTCGCCCTCCTCCACGCGCTCGAAGACGTGCCGGACGAAGAGCTGCGCCGCGGGCTCGCGCGCCTGCAGTCGGCGGAGTTCGTCTACGAGACGAGCCTCTTCCCCGATCTCGAGTACACCTTCAAGCATGCGCTGACCCACGAGGTCGCCTACGGCGCGCTCCTGAACGAGCAACGGAAAGCCCTGCATGCCCGCCTCGTCTCGGTCATCGAGCGCATGGCGCCGGGCCGTCTCGCCGAGCAGGTGGACCGCCTCGCCCACCACGCGCTCCAGGGCGGGCTGTGGGACAAGGCCGTGCTCCTCTTTCGCAAGGCGGGCAGCAAGGCGGCCGGGCGGAGCGCGTACCGTGAAGCTGCGACCTGCTTCGACCAGGGGCTTGTCGCGCTCGAGCACCTCCCCGAGAGCCACGCGCGGAGCGAGCAGGCGGTGGACCTGCGCTTCGACCTTCACAACGCGCTGATCCCGCTGGGTGAGGTCGGCCGGATGCTCACCACCCTCGAAGAAGCGGAGCAGGTGGCCGTGGCCCTGGGCGACCAGAAGCGGCTCGGCCAGGTGGCGGCCTACATGACCCAGTGCTTCTGGTGGATGGGCAAGCCCGACCAGGCTGTCGAATCAGCGCAGCGCGCCAGCGCGATCGGCCAGGCCCTTGGCGACCGGGCGCTCGAGGCCGCTGCAACCCAGCGCCTCGGCCAGGCCTATGCGAGCCTCGGACAGTACAGGCTCGCGGTCGAAGCCTTCGAGCGTCACGTCAAGACCGGAGCGGGCGAGCGCGGCGGCGCGGCGCCCCTCCGCTCCGCCGCCTCGCTGGCCTGGATGGCGTGGTGCCTGTCCTATCTCGGAGACCTGACGGAGGCGACCGAGCGCGCGGAAGAGGCCAGACAGCTCGCCGAGGGGGCGCAGCACGATCTCGTCCTGGCCATGGCCTACTCCGGTGTGGGACGCCCCCACCTGATCCGGGGCAATTTCCCGGCGGCGGTGTCCTGGCTGAGGCGGAGCGCCGAGATCTGCCGCCGCGGCAACTTCGCGCCCCTCTTCCTCCTCGTGGCGAGCGACCTGGGCCAGGCCCTGGCACTGTCCGGGAGTGTCGACGAGGGCCTGGCCCTCCTCGAAGAGGCATCCGCGCAGTCGGCGGCGCTGAGCGTCCTGCCCACGCATGCCTGGAACGTGACCATGCTCGCAGAGATCTGCGCGCTGGCGGGCAGGCGGGCGGAGGCGGCGGCCCATCTCGAGCGTGGCCTCGCCATGTCCCGGGCCCACAAGCAGCGCTGGCTCGAGGCCGAGGGCCTGCGCATCCTGGGCCAGCTCCACGCCACCGCCACGCCCCCGGGGGAGACGATGGATGTCGCGGCCGCGCGCGCCGCGTTCGAAGAGGCCATTGCCATCGCGCGGGAGATGGGGCTCCGGCCCCTCCTCGGACGCTGCCAGCTGGCGCTCGGCCGCGCGCTCAACCGTGCCGGCGAGCGCGGAGCCGCGCGGGGGCCGCTCGAGGAGGCCGTGGCGCTCTTCACCGGGATGGACATGCGCTTCTGGCTCGACCGGGCCGAGGTCGCCCTCGGGGACGGGCCCCGCCGCTGAGATTCCTGCTTCTGGCTTCGTCGCCGTCCCGCGTGTGATAATCGCGTCGTGATCTGGCGCGGCTCCCTCTTCCGCAAGTACGCGGTCTTCTTCGTCGTCCTGGTCAGTGTGGCGCTCGTGACCAGCGGCGCGGTGGAGCTCTATTTCACCTATCAGGAGAGCAAGGAGGCGTTGGTCGCCCTCCAGCGGGAGAAGGCGCTCGGCGCCGCCGGTCGAATCGAGCAGTTCATGAAGGAGGTCGAGCGCCAGATAAGCTGGACGACCCAGCCGTCCATCGTGGCGCCCTCGGCGGCCATGGAGCAGCGGCGTGCCGACTATTTCCGCCTGTTCCGCCAGGAGCCGCCCATCACGGAGGTCAGCTATCTCGACGCCGAGGGCCACGAGCAGCTCCGCGTGTCGCGCCTGGCCATGGACGTCGTCGCGAGCGGGACGGACTTTTCCAACGAGCCGCGCTTCCGCGAGCCCAAGGCCGGCCGGACCTACTTCAGCCTGGTGTACTTCCGTAAGGAGTCCGAGCCTTACATGACCATCGCGCTGGCCGGCAGCGGCAAAGGGGCCGGGGTGACGGTGGCCGAGGTCAATCTCAAATTCATCTGGGACGTGGTCTCGCAGATCAAGATCGGCAAGGCCGGGCACGCCTACGTGGTGGACTCGCACGGCCACCTGATCGCGCACCCCGACATCAGCCTGGTCCTCAAGAAGACCGATCTCTCGAAGCTGGCCCAGGTGAGGGCCGCGGTGGGGGCGGCGGCGTCGGGGATGCGCATGCCGAGTATCGCGCGCGATCTCGACGGCCGCCAGGTGCTCTCGGCTTCGGCTCCGATCGCCCCTCTCGGTTGGGCCGTCCTCATCGAGCAGCCCCTGCTCGAAGCCTTCGAGCCCATTCGCTATTCCATCCTGCGCACGGTCGCCCTTGTGGT
>JBKPBU010000432.1:0-5724 GCA_046727015.1 Candidatus Methylomirabilota bacterium
CCACTCCGTGTGGATGGAAGAGCACCACTCGGTCGTCAACCACTACTGGCCCTCTCCCCTGCCCGTGCTGGCGGGCTTCGCCACGCGCACCTCGCGTGTGCTGCTCGGCACCGACATCCTGGTGGCGCCCTTCTACCACCCCGTCCGGCTCGCCGAGGACGCAGCGCTGATTGACGTCATGTCGGGCGGCCGCTTCGTGCTGGGCGTGGCCATCGGCTACAAACCCGACGAGTTCGCCCTCTACGGCGCCGAGCTCGAGAAGCGCGGCGCCCGCTTCGAGGAGCAGCTTGCGATCATCAAGGGCCTGTGGACGGGGGCCGCGATTGCCTTCAAGGGCCGGTACTATCAGGTCGAGGGCACGCTCGAGCCGAAGCCCGTCGCGAAGCCCCACCCGCCGATCTGGATCGGGGGGTGGGGCGACCTCACCCTCCGGCGCGCGGCCACCCTCGCCGACAACTGGATCCCCGGGCCGACCGCCGACCTGTCGCGATTGCTCAAGGGCAAAGCGCAATTCTTGAAAAACCGCGCGGCGGTCGGCCGTACGGCGCCCATCACAGAGTGGCCGCTCACGCGCGACGTCATCATCGCCGACACCGACAAGGAAGCCCGGGAGCTCGCGGAGCGCCACATCATGGTCTCGTATCGCAAGGAGTACGCCGGCGGCTGGAAGCATCCGTTCATCGATGCCTCGATCGCCACGGATCTCGATGGGCTCATGAAGGAACGCTTCCTCATCGGGGGCCCGGACCAGGTCCGCAAGGCGCTCGAGCCCTTCGTGACCGAGTACGGCCTGACGCACCTCATCTGCCGGCTCTTCTTCCCCGGCATGCCGCACCGGCACATCATGCGCGAGCTGGAGCTCATCGCCAAAGAGGTCATGCCAGCATTCCAGTAAGACTGTCATTCAAGTCCGCCTCCTTTCATGTCCGGAACCTCGAAACGAGGCTGCCCTTCCGGTACGGCATCGGCACGCTCACGCGCTTCCCCGTGCTGCACGTGGGGGTCGAGGTGGAGGCGGCCGACGGGCGGCGGGGGTACGGCTACGCCGCGGACAATCTCCAGCCCAAATGGTTCGACAAGGATCCGAGCCGAAGCTTCCGGGACAACGTCAAGGACCAGCTGATCGCCATCCGCGTCGCCCACCAGGCCTACATCGAGGCCGCCAAGGTGCCGCGCTCGGTCTTTCAGATCTGGCTCGACGCCTTCGCCGAGTGCCGGAGCCGCGGCCCCGAGAGGAAGCTCAACGAGCTGACGGTGTCCTTCGGCTCGTCGTTCTTCGAGCGGGCGCTGTCGGATGCCGCGGCGCGCCTGGCGGGCGCCGACGCCGTCGCGCTCCTGCGGCAGGACCTGCTCGAGATCCGCCCCGGCGCGGTCCACCGCGAGCTCGAGCTGGACGACCTCATGCGCTGGACCCGCGAACCGCCGCCCCAGACGCTGTCGGTGCGCCACACCGTTGGGCTCCTCGATCCCATCACGGCCGCCGACGTCCCGGCCGATGGCTGGCTGCGCGACGGCCTGCCGCAAACGCTGGAAGAGTGTGTCGTTGCGCATGGCCTTCGGTATTTCAAGGTCAAGGTGAGCGGCCGGCATGCCGAAGATCTCGCGCGGCTCAGGGCCGTCGCCGCCACCCTCGACCGTCTCATCACCGATCCCTACGTCGTCTCCCTCGACGGCAACGAGCAGTACAAGGCGCTCGACGACTTCGCCTCTCTGCTCGAGGCGATGGCGAAAGTGTCGGCGCTCGCGCGCTTCCGCAAGGCCATCGCCTTCGCCGAACAGCCGCTCGACCGCGCCGTCGCCCTCGATCCCGAGGCCACCAAGGGCCTGAGCAGCCTCGGGGTGCCCGTCATCATCGACGAGAGCGACGGCGGGCTCGGCTCGTTCAAGACGGCCATCACCCTCGGCTACCGGGGCGTCAGCACCAAGAACTGCAAGGGCATCTTCAAGTCCTTCCTGAATCGCTCGCTGGTCGAGCGGTGGAACGCGCGGCACAAACCCGGGGCCGCGCTCTTCATGACCGGCGAGGACCTGACGACGCTGCCCCTCATCCCGCTGCAGCAGGATCTGGCGACGGTCCGGGCGCTCGGCATTACCCATGTCGAGCGCAACGGCCACCACTACGTCAAGGGCCTCGCCCACTGTTCGCGGCGGGAGCGCCAGCAGGCCACACGCCTGCACCGCGACCTGTACCGCGGCGGCGAGGACGAGGCGCGGCTGCGGATCGAGGGTGGGCTGCTGCGCGTGGCCTCGCTCGGCACCCCCGGCTACGGGGGCGCCATCGAGCCCGACCTCGCGTCGATGACGCCGCTCGAGCAGTGGAGCTTCGAATCGCTGGAGGCCAGACGCTGATCGCCTGGCGCCTCAACCGCTCCTTCGCCTGGAACGCGGCGCATCCGCCCAAGCTGCCGCCGCGGCCGCGCCGGCTGGCCGCGGCCCCGCCCCTCAGACTCTTCGATCGCGCCCTCGAGTGCCCGGTGGGCATCGCGGCGGGCCCGCTGCCGAACTCGAGGTGGATCGAGGCGTACGCGCGGCTCGGCTACGGTCTCCTCACGTACACGACGGTGCGCACGGCCGAGCGCGCCGCCTTCACCGCGCCCAACGTGGCTTTCTGTCGCCTCGGTGACCCCGCGGTGGTCGAGCCCGCGCCGCGCCGCCTCGACCCCGCGACCGTCACGTGGGCGGTCTCCCTGGGCCTGCCGTCGACCAAGCCGGATCTCTGGCGCGCCGACATCAAGCGGGCGAGGGGGAAGCTCGGACCCGGACAGGTCCTCATCGTGAGCGTGGCGGGCACGCCCGCGCCGGGGGGCGACGGCGAGCAGCTCGCGGAGGACTATGCGCGGGCCGCGCGCTGGGCGGCCGAGGCGGGCGCCGACGTGGTCGAGGTCCACCTCTCCAGCCCCGACACGGTCGCCGAGCAGTCCCAGATGGTCTTCGAGGACCAGGCGCTCTCCGCGCACATCGTCGCGCGGGTGCGCCGCGCCGTCGGCGCGCGACCCGTCGTCGCCAAGCTCGGCGCTTCGCGGAGTCCCCGCGCGCTGCACGACCTCGCGACCGCCGTTGCACGCTGGGTGGACGGCTTCGTGCTCGTCAACGGCCTGCAGCGCCGCGTGGTCAAGGCCGACGGGACGGCGGCGTTCCCGGGCGCGGGGCGCGAGCTGGCGGGCATCTCCGGCGCCGCGGTGTGGGATCCCTGCCGGATCCAGGTGGAAGAGCTCTGCGCCTGGCGCAAGGCGGGAGCGTGGAACAAGGTGATCCTTGCCGTGGGCGGCATCACCACGGTCGCGCGCGCGCGAGAAACGCTGGCGGCCGGCGCCAATGCGGCCATGGTTGCCACGGCAGCGCTAGTGGATCCGCTTCTGGCAGCGCGTTTTCGATCTCACCGCTAGCCGGGCGTCGAGAAGGGTCCAGATGCGAGGCGGCGAGCGCCGCGGCACCCCGAGGCGTACTCCTGTACGTTGAGGGGTGCCGCAAGCTCGCCCCAAAATGTACGTACGTAGGGGTCGCAGATGGGCCCTTATCGGCGCCCGGCTAGCGTGTGCTAGGCTTCGGCCATGCGCTGGCTCATCGTCCTGCCCTTCGACCGCCCGGAGCACATGGGGGTGGACTTCCGCGATGAGCTGGAGGCCATGGGACACGAGGTCCGCACGTTCGCCTATCGACGGGACAACCCGCTCTACAAGAACCGCGGCACCAAGGCGGCCTACCAGGTCTGGATCCTGAGGCGGCTCGAGCGGCTCTGCATCGAGTGGCGGCCGTCCCTCGTCCTCGTGATCAAGGGCGGCCCCATCACGCCGGGCGTGGTGCGGCGGGTCAAGCGGCGCCAGGACACCCTCTTCGTCAATTTTTTCCCCGACAATCCGCTCTGGATGATGCCCTTCGACGGCATCGAGGCCTACGACCTCTTCTTCACCAAGGAGCGGTACGCGCTGCGCGCGCTCGAGGGCGTGGGCCTTCGCAACCTCCACTACTTGCCCATGTACTGCGTGCCGGCCATGCACCACCCGGTCGAGCTCACGCCGGAAGAGCAGCTGCGCTACGCCGGGCCCATGAGCTTCGTGGGCAGCCGCTACGCCTACCGCGAGCGCCTGGTCAAGGAGCTGCTCGACTTCCCTCTCAAGGTCTGGGGTGGCGGCTGGCGGCGCGCGGAGTCGCCCGACATCCGGACGCTCGTGGCGGGGGGCCCCGTGTGGGGACGCGCAAAGCTCGCCATCTACTCGGGCTCGACGCTCTCGCTCAACCATCACCACCCGATGAACGACATCGTCGGCGTCAACACGCGCGCCTTCGAGCTGGCCGCGAGCGGCGCCTGCCAGGTGGTGGACCTCAAGGACGAGCTGCCTGCCCTCTTCACGCCGGGCGAAGAGGTCGTGGCCTACCGGGACCTGGATGAGATGAAGAAGCACCTAACGTACTACCTGGCGCACCCGGACGAGGCGCGCGCCATCGGGCAGAACGCGCTCAAGCGCGCGCTCAGGGAGCACACGCTTCGTCACCGCATCGACGAGATGCTCGCGGTGATCGAACAGCGTTTCGGCAGGCGCTCGTGACGGACTCGCTGGCGACGGGCCTTCGCTGCATCGACTGCGACCGCGCCGAGCCGCTCGGTTACACGCTGCAGTGTCCGAAGTGCGGCGGCCTTCTCGAGCTGGTCTACGACGCCGCCACGCTCCAGCGCCTCGGCACCGCGGCCTTCACGGGCGGCGGTCTCTGGCGCTACGCCTCCGTCCTGCCGATTGCCGACCCCGCCCACCGCGTCTCGCTCGGCGAAGGGCAGACGCCGCTGCTCGAGTGCCCGCGCTTGGGGAGAGAGCTCGGCGTCAAGCGCCTGCTCGTCAAGTTCGAGGGCGCGAACCCCACCGGCACGGTCAAGGACCGCACGTCGGCCACGGCGGTGGGCGCCGCGCTGCAATTCGGCTTCACCGCCACCTCGGTGGTCAGCTCGGGCAACGCGGGCTCCTCCATCGCCGCCTATTCGGCGCGCGCCGGCCTACGGTCGCTCATCTTCTGCTACGAGCGGGCCTCGGCGCCCAAGATGCTCCACATGGCGGCCACCGCCAGCGACCTCGTCCTCTACAGAGGCGTCTACGACGACCTGATCGCCCACTGGGACCACTTGGCCGAGGAGGGCCTCTTCTTCGACTGCGGCGCCACGCGCAATCCGTACAAGCACGAGGGCAAGAAGACCATCGCGTACGAGATCGCCGAGCAGCTCGGGTGGCGGGCACCGGATGTCGTCGTCGCACCCGTGGCGGTGGGCGAGACTTTCATCGCCACGCATCGCGGCTTCGCCGAGATGGAGCGCTGGGGCTTCATCCCCAAGCGGCCAGTCATGGCCGCCGCCCAGGCAGCGCGCGCCAACGCCATCACCAAAGCGTGGCGGGACAAGACGGCGATCACCCCGCTCAAGATCGGCTACACCGTTGCCGAAGGACTGGCCGCGGGCAATCCAGGACGAAAAGGCGATTGGGTCCTGCGCATCCTGCGAGAGACGGGCGGCGTGGCGGGCGAGGCGGAGGACGAGGAGATCCTGGCCGCGCAAACGATGCTGGCGCGGACCGAGGGCATATGGGCGGGACCGACCGGCTCGGCCTCTCTCGCGGTGCTGGCCCGCCTGCTCGCGGACAGGCAGGTCGACCCCGCCTCCACCATTTGCGTCATCGTCAGCGAGACCGGTCTCAAGACCGAGGCGCCCCCGCCCTCGCGCGAGGCCACCGCCTTCGACGC
>JBKPBU010000433.1:0-2595 GCA_046727015.1 Candidatus Methylomirabilota bacterium
GATGCACAGCGGCGAGCAGGGATGGGTCGTGGTCTGCACGGCCTGCAGATTAAAGGACGGATCCGCCACCGCCTCGACGGCGGCCAGGATCACCGCCAGGTGCTCACGAAGCGCCCCGGCCATGACGGCATTGGCGGCCACGGCCTCGACGGTCGCCCGGCCGAGCCTCGGCACGAGGATGGCGACCTCTTCCTCCCGCTTCCGGCGAGTGCCCGCGAGCATCGCCGCGACGCGCTCGCGAGTGGGCGGAATGGCGGGCAGGCCGTCACCCCAGCCGCGCTCCATCAGCCAGATTTGGAACCGGTCGAGATCCTCGGGCGCGTCGACGTCCCCGACGGGCGTGCCCGCTCCGCGCGAAGTCACGGCAGCATCGCCCGCGGCGGGCCTGGAAGTCAGCGCGCGCAGCACGCTCTCGACGATGGGCTCGGCCTTGGCGGCCGCCATGGCGGCGGGGATGCCGCCGATGGGATGCGGAACGGTGATCACCGGCAAGTCCGGCAGGCCCCTGGCGGCAATCTGGGCGCGCGCCAGCGGCAGGAATTCATCGGTTCCCAGGACCACGCAGGCCACACCCCTGGCCTCCAGCTCCGCGGCGTCGTGGACACTCCACGACGTGCAGGAGCCTCAGTCGGCCGAGGCGGTCAGCGCGACGCGGGCGGCGGCAGCGATCTCCTCGAGGACGGCGGGCGCCGCACCCAGCGAGGAGCCCGGCTTGCTCCATGCCTTGACCGCGCGGGCACCGCCGCGGGCGGCCAGCAGCGCGCCCGCGCGCTCGAGCAGCGCGCCCGCGTTCGGCTTGGAGTTGTCGAGCAGCGCGATGGTCACGCCCTCGAGCGAGTGAGGCCGGTCCGCCAGGGTCATGGCGGAGGCCGCACTGGTGCCGACTGGATCGACGATGCGCATGGTCACGTCATCACCTTGTAGCACGCGGCACCCGCGGGAGTCCAGGGAGGAGCGCGGCCAGCGCGGCGAGAGCGCAGACGGCGGCGGCCGCGGCGAAGGTGAATTGGAAGGCCGGCAGAAAGCCCAGGGTCTGCGCGCGCTCGCGGAAGAGCCAGGCCGCGGCCTGGACGCCGACGACGACACCCGTCGTGCGCGAGAGAAAAGCGAAGCCGCCGGCCGCGCCTTGCTGTCGCGGCGGAAAGGCGGCCATGACCTGCGCGATGTTCGGCACCTGGAAAACGCCCAGGCCAAGTCCAACCAGGCCGAGCGCGCCGCCGACGAGGACCAGCGGCGTCGAGCCGTCGCAGCGCGCGACGAGGAGAAGTCCCGCGGCCTCGGCCGCCAGGCCGGCGACCATGGGGCCGCGCGGACCCAGGCGATCGGCCATGCGCCCCGCGACGGGCGCCACGATCGTCGTCGCGACCGGCGTCAGCATGAACAGGAGCCCGCCGGCGGGGGCCGAGAGCCCACGCTCGGCGACGAGGTAGAAAGGCACGAGGAGCCACACCGCGAACTGGGCGTAGTTGGCGAGGAAGGCGAGGAGTCCGGCGTGGAGGACGGGCCACCGAAGGATGTCGGAGGGCACGACCATTCGCCAGGCGCCGTGGCTGCCGGCCCGCGGCACGGCCGTCCATGCGGCCAGGACGATCAGGGCGGCGGTGATGGGCACGCGGTAGAGAAAGGCGCCCCGCCAGCCGAGAGAGCCCACGATCACGCCGCCGATCAACGGGCTCACGCTCAGCCCCAGACCAAGGCCCGTGCTCGCCCAGCCGAGGCCCCAGCCGTGGCGCGAGGGGGGCAGCGAGAGCGTCACGAGGGCGGGCGCAGCGCCGTAGATCAGGCCGCCGCTCACGCCCTGGAGCACCCGCAGCACGAGAAGCATTTCGAAGGAGCTCACCAGCGCGTAGCCCGCGAAGCAGAAGAGCGAGAGCACGAGGCCGGCGCGCACCACGCGGCCGGGGCCGAGCCTGTCGGCGAGCACGCCGGCGACGAAGGCGGTCAGCGCGTACGTCCCGACGTAGCAGATGATGACCCAGCGGATGGTCGTCGAGCTCACCCGGAAGGCCGCCGCCATGGCGGGGAACGCGATGTTGATCGAGCCGTCGAGCCCGACGAGCAGGAAACCGGCCGCCGCCAGGAGGACCGGCATGCGTCGAGTATACTAGCGCGTCATGCACGACATGGCCGGCTGGCTGATCCTGGGCGCGGCGGCCATCGTCGGCTCCACCATCGGCGGCGTCGCGGGCTTCGGCACCGGCGTCATCATGATCCCGGCCATCGCGTGGAGCGTGGGTGTCAAGGCGACGGTTCCCGTGCTCACCGTCTGCATGCTCGTCGGGAACAGCGCGCGCGTCTGGTTCAGCCGCCACGACATCGTGTGGCGCGTGGTGGGGGCGTTTCTCGTGGGCGCCGTGCCGATGACGATGCTCGGCGCGACGCTCTACACGCGCATCGACAGCGTGTGGCTCTCCCGCATGATGGGCGCCTTCATGATCCTGGCCGTACCGCTTCGTCGCTGGCTCGCCCACACGGGAGTGACCGTGCGGCTCCATCACTTCCCGCTGGTCGGCGCCGTCTTCGGCTTCCTCTCCGCGCTCGTGGGCGCGGTCGGCCCCATCATGACGCCGTTCTTCCTGAGCCACGGTCTCCGCA